>NZ_JAAAYH010000130.1:0-20261 GCF_018035285.1 Streptomyces sp. MK37H
AGTTCAAGTCCCGCCCCCCACCGGGACGATGAACAGCGGCTGCGTGAGCTCGGCTATCAACCCGTTCTGGCCCGCCGCATGGGCGGCTTCGGCAATTTCGCCATCAGTTTCTCGGTCATCTCCATTCTCTCCGGATGCATGACGCTGTACGGCTTCGGGCTGGACACCGGAGGCCCCGCGGTCATGATGTGGGGCTGGGCCGGAGTGGGGCTCTTCGTGCTGTGCGTCGGGCTCGCCCTGGCCGAGGTGACCAGCGCGTACCCCACCTCGGGGGCGCTGTACTACATGGCCGACCGGCTGGGCGGACGGACCTGGGGCTGGTACACCGGCTGGCTCAATCTGCTGGGGCTGCTCGGGGCCATCGCCGGAATCGACTACGGCGCCGCCCTGTTCACCGGCGCGCTCTTCAACCTCCAGTGGGGATTCGATCCCACACCGGAATCGACCATGCTCATCTTCGTCTGCATTCTGCTGCTGCACGCGGCGCTGAATCTGTTCGGAGTGCGCCTGGTCAGCGTGCTCAACTCGGTCAGTGTGTGGTGGCATCTGGCGGGCGTCGCCATCATCGTCGGCGCGCTGGCGATCGTGCCCTCCCACCACCAGTCGCCCGAATTCGTCTTCACCGAATTCGTCAATGACACCGGCTGGTCGAATCCGCTGTATGTGACCGCGATCGGACTGCTGCTCGCCCAGTACACCTTCTCCGGCTACGACGCCTCCGCCCACCTGTCCGAGGAGACCTCCAACGCCTCCGTCTACGCCGCCCGGGGGATCGTCCGTGCCATCTGGGTGTCCTGGGTGGCCGGGTTCGTGCTGCTGGCCGGGCTCACCTTCGCCATCCAGGACTACGCCGGTACGCAAGGGAGCGCCACCGGGGTGCCGCCGGCGCAGATCCTGATCGACGCCCTGGGCACGGGCGGCGCCACCGCGATGCTGCTCATCGTCATCGTGGCGCAGCTTTTCTGCGGGAACGCCGAGGTGGCGGCGGCCAGCCGGATGGTGTTCGCCTTCAGCCGGGACGGCGCGCTGCCGGGCTCACGGCTGTGGCAGCGGGTCAGCTCCCGTACCCAGACGCCGGTGCTGGCGGTCTGGCTGTCGGTGGCGGTGGCGTGTGTGCTGGCCCTGCCGTCCCTGTACTCCGAGACCGCCTACGGCGCGGTGACCGCCATCAACGTCATCGGGATCACGCCCGCCTACGCCATCCCGGTCTTCCTGCGGCTGCGCGCCGGGGACCGGTTCCAGCCGGGCCCGTGGAACCTGGGCCGCTGGAGCAAGCCGGTGGGCTGGATCGCGGTGGTGTGGGTGGCGGTGGTGACGGTGCTGTTCTGCCTGCCGCAGTCCAGTCCGGTGACGGTGGACTCGATGAACTACGCCTCGATCGCGCTGGCCGTGGTGCTGCTGCTGGCCACGATCTGGTGGTTCGTCGCCCGTCGCTCGTACAACACGCCGTCCGCGTACGGCACCGCGCGTGAGCAGGCGGAGATCGCCGAGGGCATCGTCTAAAGGTTCTCCGTATGCGTGAAGCCGGGTGCGGAAGGCTTTCCGCACCCGGCCTCAACGGTTCATCCGGAACGGCGAAGCGACTCGGCCGGAGGCCGCTCGCGGCCCGCGCCGTAGGCGAGGAAGTACGCGGGCACCCGCTTCAGCCAGGGCGCCCTGGTGAGCACCTCGGCCAGCCGCAGCGGCTCCCCTCCGGCGACCGGTGAACGCCCTTGCAGCAGCGGCCCGATGACCCGTGCGTGGGCGATCCGCTGCAACCCCTGCGTCGCGACGGTGGTCGGCCACCGGCGGCGCTGGACGGCGCGTACGTCGGCGAGGCCCACAGTGCCCTCGCGCAGCGGCCCGACCAGATGGCGGGCGGCGGCGACCGCGTCCTCGACGGCGAGGTTGATGCCGATCCCGAACACGGGCGACATCGCGTGGGCCGCGTCCCCGATGCACAGCAGTCCGGGGCGGTGCCAGCGGCGGAGCCGGTCCATCCGTACGTCCAGCAGCTTCACCTCGTCCCAGGACCGCGGGCCCGGGCCACGGTCGGCCGGCCCCCGCCGCATCCATGGGGTGGCCTCCGTGAACGCGGCGAGGAACCGGTCGAGGCCTTCGGCCCGGCACTTGGCGTCGGCCCCCTTGGGGACCAGGGCGGCGCACTGCCAGTAGTCACCACGGTCGATCATCGCCGTGAGAAAGCGCTCGCCGGCATTGGCCACCAGCCCCTGGGGGTCGCTCTCCTCGCGCGGCAGCCGGAACCACCAGACGTCCATCGGGCAGGCGAACTCCTGGAGTCCGAGCTCCGGCAGGTCGCGGGCGAGGGATCCCCGGCCGTCGCAGGCCACGGTGAGGGTGGCGCGCAGTTCGCCGGTGGAACCGCTCGTGCGGTCGCGGTAGCGCACTCCGGTGACCCGTCCACGCTCCATGAGGAAGGAGGTCACCTCGGTGTTCGTCCGCAGCTGGAAGGTGGGTTCCCGTTGGGCCTCGTCCGCCAGCAGATCGAGCAGGTCCCACTGCGGCACCATCGCCACGTAGTTGTACTTCCCCGGCAGTGAGCCGATCTCGCCGACCGTGAACAGTTCGCCGCCCCGCCCTATGGGCAGCTGGATGGAGTGCACATGCCGCTGCGGCAGGGCCGCGAACCGGTCGGCGAGGCCCAGGTCGTCCAGGAGCCTCAGCGTGCTGGGGTGCACCGTGTCGCCGCGGAAGTCGCGCAAGAAGTCCCCGTGCTTCTCCAGGACGGTGACCTCCACCCCGGCCCGGGCGAGCAGCAGGCCGAGGACCATCCCGGCCGGCCCGCCGCCCACCACACAGCATGTGGTCCGCTCCATCTCATGGCTCCCTTCGACGTCCCCGAGGCCATGGGCACCCTCTCAGGACGGGTTACCCCGCGGCGCCACGCCACACCGGCGCCGCGGGGGCTCCGGGGCCTCCGGTTCACGATCGGCTTGAATCTTCCCGCGCCCGCGTCCGTATCCCCGCGTGATGGTGTGGGGCGTATAAGGAGGTCTGTATGGCAGCCGAACCCGATCCGGACCGACCAGCCGGGCGTCAGGTGATCGAGCCGACCGCCATCTTCCCCGCGGCGCCGGAGTACGACGATGCCTCGGAGGGGCCGGTCGAGGGGTGGATGGAGGAGCTCGACCTCTTCCGGCCGCCGGGCACCGAGCTCCCGCCCGAGGCACCGCCCATGGCGGATGACGACACCCAGGAGATGACGGGCGGCCCGTCCGCCGCCGACGCCTGGCCCCCGCAGGAGGCACCGCCCGCGCCTCAGCAACCGCCCGCGCCGCCCGCCCCCGCCGGGCGGCGCCATCCCAGCGCCGCCCTGCTGGTGCTGGCCGGGCTCGGCGCGGGGGTCGCCCTCTCGCTGGTGCTGATGGTGCCCCGGGACTCGGCGTCCGGCGCGGCCGAGGGCGGCGCGTCGGCCACGCCGACCGCGCCCACCGCGCCCGCGACCTCCGGCGCGCCGCAGACGCCGAGCGCCCCCGCCTCGCAGGCCCCGGACGACCAATTGCCGCCGCCGGGCGACCCGGGCGATGTGCTGACCCTCGGGAGCACCGGCCCGGAGGTCACCGAGCTCCAGAAGCGGCTGCTGCGGATCCCGAACGTGTATCAGGACGGACAGGTCAACGGCCAGTACGACCAGACGCTGGCCCAGGCCGTCTCCCGGTTCCAGGTGTGGTACGGGATCCGGGGCGACGCGAACGGGGTGTACGGGAGCGCCACACGGCGCATTCTGGAGTCGCGCACCTGACGCAACGGCCGGAGGCGGTCAGGGTCGGGGTGCCATCAGGCGGCGCCGAAGACCTGGGTCCAGTACGTGCCCGCGCGGCTGCCGGTGGCATGGCCGACACCGATGTGGGTGAAGTCGGGCTTCAGGATGTTGGCGCGGTGGCCCGGGCTGTTCATCCAGCCGCGCACCACCTCCTCCGGGGAGCGCTGGCCGCATGCGATGTTCTCGCCGATGCCGCGGTGGGTGGCCCCGGCGGCCCGGGCCCGGTCCCAGGGCTGATGCCCTTCGGGGCCGGTGTGGGAGTAGAAGTCGCGGGCCACCATGTCGTCGCTGTGCGCCTGCGCGGCCGCCGTCAGCCGAGGGTCGGGGGCGAGGGGCGCGAGCCGGGCGGCGGCGCGCTCCGCGTTGGTCAGGGCGATGACCTCCGAGGCCAGGCGCAGCAGCCCGTCCGGGGTGAATGGACGGGCCCATACCGCCGTCCAGTAGACGTCCCCGGTGGTGCGGCCGTCGGCCCGGCCGATCCCCAGGTGGACGACGGCCGGGTCGTGGAACGGCCCCCGGCGCTCGGCGCCTTCGAGGCAGTAGTCCACGAACTCCCGTGGGGTGCGCGGCCCGGAGACGATGTGCTCGGCGATGGTCAGCGGGGTGTAGCCGTGTGCGGCGATCCGCTGGAAGAGCGAGGTCCCGTCCGGGCTCTCCAGCGCCGGCGCGCCGTGGGCGGCCATGGCCCGGGCGTGCGCCTCGGCGGCCGCGGTCAGCCGTCCGTCGAGGGCCACGGGCGCGGCCCCGGCCCGGGCCCGCGCCGCGTTCACCACGTCGAGGGCCTGCCGCGAGGCCCCGTCGGCGGGCGCAGGGGCGGCGGACGCCGGGGCGCGATGCGCGAGCGTGGGAGACACGAGAGGCATGGGAGGCACGGACGCGGGGGACGCGGGCGCGGCGGCGGCTCCGTCGTCGGCGACGTCGACGCCGAAGTCCCGGGCCACACCGGCCAGTCCGTCGGCGTACCCCTGGCCGATCGCCCGCACCTTCCAGCCGCCGCCACGGCGGTAGATCTCGGCGAGCAGCAGCACCGTCTCCCGCGAGGGGCGCGGCGGAGCGAACCGGGCCAGCGGCGACCCCCGCTCGTCCAGGACGCTCAGCACGGGCGCCGGGAGCCGCCCCAGCGGGGTGCCAGGGTCGGCGGGGCTGATGACGAGGGTGACCCGGGCGGCGCCGGGCCGCAGCGCCCGCGGCCGCAGGGTGACGGTGTCGCCGTCCAGCCGGGCGCCGGGCGCGGTGGGCTGGTTGAAGAAGACGAAGTCGCCGTCGCCCGCGACCTTTCCGTCCTCGCCGGTGATCAGCGCGGACAGATCGAACGGGCCCGGCACCCGGATGGTCAGCGCGCCGTCGGGCAGCGCCTGGTTCCCGCCGGGCACCAACTCGCCCATGTCCGCTCCTCACCGCCGCGTGCGTGGAGGCAACGCGTCATGAGGGCAACGCCCGGGCGCCCCCGGCGGTTCCGGCGGGCGCCCCGGCGGTGCGGCGGCGGTCAGACCGGCACCGCGACGTACTTGTACTCCAGGAACTCGTCGATGCCGACGCGGCCGCCCTCGCGACCCAGCCCGGACTGTTTGACGCCGCCGAAGGGGGCCGCGGGGTTGGAGACCAGTCCGGTGTTGAGGCCGACCATGCCGACCTCGAGCCGCTCGCTCACCCGCAGTGAGCGGTTGAGGTCCTGGGTGAACACATAGCCCACCAGGCCCCATTCGGTGTCGTTGGCGGTGGCGAGGACCTCGTCCTCGTCGTCGAAGGTGAGCACGGCCGCGACCGGTCCGAAGATCTCGGTCTCCATCAGCCGGCTGGCCGGGGAGACGCCGGTGAGCACGGTGGGCGGGTAGAAGCAGCCGGGGCCCTCGGGGGTGCTGCCGCCGACCAGCACCTCGGCGCCGCGTGCCACGGCGTCCGCGACCAGCTCCTCGACCTTGGTACGGCCCGCCCGGTCGATGAGCGGCCCGACCTGGACACCGGGGCGGCTGCCGGGGCCGACCTCCAGCGCGCCCATGCGGCGGGCCAGCCGGTCGGCGAACTCGGCCGCCACGGAGGAGTGGACGAAGAACCGGTTGGCCGCCGTGCACGCCTCGCCCATGTTGCGCATCTTCGCGGTCATGGCGCCCTCGACCGCGACGTCGAGGTCGGCGTCCTCGAAGACGATGAAGGGGGCGTTGCCGCCGAGTTCCATGGAGGTGCGGACCACCGCGGGCGCGCTCTGGGCGAGCAGGGTGCGGCCGACCTGGGTGGAGCCGGTGAAGGAGAGCTTGCGGATATGCCCGCCGGTCAGCAGCGGCTCCACGACCTCTCCGGCACGGGAGGTGGTGACCACGTTGAGCACCCCGGCCGGAAGCCCCGCCTCCGCCAGGATCCCGGCGAGCGCCAGGCTGGACAGCGGGGTCTGCGGGGCGGGCTTGAGCACCATGGTGCAGCCCGCGGCGATCGCCGGGCCGATCTTGCGGGTGCCCATGGCCAGCGGGAAGTTCCACGGCGTGATGAGCAGACAGGGGCCGACCGGGCGGCGCATCAGCAGCATGCGGTTCTTGCCGTCCGGCAGCGTGGAGAACCCGCCCTCGACGCGCACGGCCTCCTCGGAGAACCAGCGGAAGAACTCCGCGGCGTAGGCCGCCTCTCCGCGCGCCTCGGCCAGCGGCTTGCCCATCTCGGCCGTCATCAGCGCGGCGAGCGCGTCGGCCCGCTCCATGATCAGCTCATAGGCGCGGCGCAGGATCTCGCTGCGCGCGCGGGGCGCGGTGGCCGCCCACTTCTCCTGGGCCTCCTCGGCCGCGGCCAGGGCGCGCTGCCCGTCGGCGGGGGCGGCGTCGGCGATGTCGCACAGCACCTCACCGGTGGCCGGGTCGTCGACCGGCATGGTCTGGCCGCCCGCCGCGTCGGACCACGACCCGGCGATGTAGAGCTGCTTGGGCACCGCGGCGAGGACCTCTGCGGCCGAGGGGTACGAGGGGGTGGACATAGGGGCAATCTCCTATCGGACCGCCGCCGGTCCGAGGGGTTCGGACCGGCGGGCGGATCGGGCTCCCGTGAGTGATGTGCGGTGCGCGTCAGGAGTCCGCTGTTCCGGCGCTGACGGCGGCGGACCAGGCGCGCAGACCCTCATCGATCGCCGCTTCGTCGACGACGAGGGCGGGGATCATCCGGACCACATGGTTCCAGGCGCCGCACAGGAGCAGCAACAGCCCTTCGTCCACGGCGGCGCGCTGCACCCGGGCCGCGGTCGCCGGGTCCGGCTCGCCGTCAGCGGTGACGAACTCGCTGGCCAGCATGAGGCCGAGGCCGCGCACATCGCCGATGGCGGGGGTCTTGGCGGCCACGTCCTCCAGACCGCTGCGCAGCCGCGCCCCCATGGCCTCGGCGTTGGCCACGAGGTTCTCCTCGCGGACCACGTCGAGGGTGGCGGCGGCCGCCGCGCAGGCCACGGCGTTGGCGCCGTAGGTGCCGCCCTGGGAACCGGGCCAGGCCTTGCTCATCAGCTCCTCGGAGGCGGCGATGCCGGACAGCGGGAAGCCGCTGGCCAGCCCCTTGGCGGTGACCAGGATGTCGGGGCGGATGCCGAAGTGGTCATGGCCCCAGAACCGTCCGGTGCGGCCCACCCCGGTCTGCACCTCGTCCAGGATCAGCAGGAAGCCATGGCGGTCGGCGCGCTCCCGCAGGCCCTGCAGGAAGCCCTCGGTGGCGGGCACGTAGCCGCCCTCGCCGAGCACCGGTTCGACGATGATCGCGGCGGTGTCGTCGGGCGGGGAGATGGTCTGCAGGACGTAGTCCAGCTCCCGCAGGGCGAACCGGGTCGCGGTCTCCTCGTCCCAGCCGTACCGGTAGGCCGTGGGGAACGGGGTCACCACGACACCGCTCATCAGCGGCGAGAAGCCGGAGCGGAAGCGGGTTCCGGAGGTGGTCATGGAGGCGGCGGCCACGGTGCGGCCGTGGAATCCGCCGTGGCAGACCAGGACGTTGGGCCGGCCGGTGGCCTGGCGGGCCAGGCGCAGGGCCGACTCCACGGCCTCGCTGCCGGAGTTGCTGAAGAACAGACTGTCGAGGCCCGTGGGGAGCACCTCGCCCAGCTTCTCGACCAGCCGCCGCAGCGGCGGGTGCATCACGGTCGTGTACTGGCCGTGGATGAGGGTGCCCACCTGCTCCTGGGCGGCGGCGACGACCCGCGGATGGCAGTGCCCGGTGCTGGTGACGCCGATGCCCGCGGTGAAGTCGAGGTATCGCCGCCCGTCCTCGCCGTCGATGTAGGCGCCCTCTCCGCGGACGGCGACCACCGGAGTGGCTTGACGGAGCTGCGGCGACAGATTGGTCATGTTCTCTCCCACACCCACGGGTCGGCGATGCGCTCGGACACTTCGAGGGTGAGGGGGCGGACCCGGTCAGGACAATGATCACTGTGTCGCGGGGTGGTGATCGGTATGGACGATCTGTCAACGACCCCGGGTACGGGCCCTGTCAAGAGGCCGGCCGGGATCGTGGTTGCGCCCGGCGCGCGGGCTTGCCAGAGTGAGCGGCATGAACGGCTTCGGCGGCACCGGGTACGACGCTGCCGGACGGCCGCCGGCCCGCCCCTCGGAGCCCCCGCGGATCCCGGGGCGTCCGCCGCTCAGCCTCGCCGAGGTGCTGCGGCTTCCGGTGCTGGCCGCCGGGGCGCCGGAGGTGGTCTCCGGCCATGGGCAGCTGGCCCGGCCGGTCCGCTGGGTCCACATCACCGAGCTGCTCGACCCCGCGTCCTTCCTCAAGGGCGGGGAGCTGGTGCTGACCACCGGGATGCCGCTGCCCGAGGATCCGGCGCTGGTCCGCCGGTATGTCGACGAGCTCGCGGACGTCGGCGCCGCCGGGCTGGTCATCGAGCTGGTGCGGCGCTACCACCGGCCGCCCTCGGAGCTGGTACGGGCCTGTCTGGCGCGCGACTTCCCGCTCGTCCTGCTCTCGCGGACGGTGAACTTCGTGGAGGTCACCCAGGTGCTCCACTCCCTGATCGTCGGCAGCCAGGTGGAGAGCCTGCGCCGGGCCCAGGACGTCCATGACACCTTCACCGCGCTGACTCTGCGGGGCGCCGGGCCCGAGGAGGTGGTGGTCATGGCGGCGGAGATGAGCGGGCACCCCGTGGTGCTGGAGAACCTGGTGCACCAGGCCGTCATCTGCGGGTCACCGGGGCGCGGGGTGGAGGGGGCGCTGACCGGCTGGGAGCGGCGCTCGCGCGCCACGCCCTCGCCCGACCGGACCGGGCTGAGCGGCCCGGAGGACTGGCTGGTGACCGCGGTGGAGTACCGGGGCGAGCGATGGGGGCGGCTGCTGATGCTCCCGGACGGGGCCCGGGACCCGGCGGTCGGCTCCGAGGACGCGATGGTCCTGGAGCGCACCGCCACGGCCCTGACCATCGCCCGGCTCACCCACCACACCCGCTGGGAGCGGCGGGCGCAGCGCACGCTGCTGCTGGACCTGGTGGAGCAGCGCTGCCGCTCCAAGGGCGAGGCCCGGGCCAGGGCCGAGGCGCTGGGCGTGCCGGTCGCGGGCCGCCGGCTGATGGTGGTGCTGGTCAGCCCCGGCCCCGGCGCCGGGGAGACGACCGAGCTGGAGGACCGGCTGACGGACGAGCTGGGGGCGGCCGGGGCCGCCGTACTGGTCGGCGCGGTGCCCGGTGACCACATAGGGGTGCTGCTGGCCCTGCCCGCCGCCACGCCGTGGCGGCCGCTGGTGGAGCGGCTGAGCCGGTCGGTGCGGGAGTCCCGGCCGGACGCCGTGATCAGCGTCGGCTCCGAGGTGTCGGATCTGTCGCAGACCGCCCGGTCGTTCCAGCAGGCGGCGCGGGTCGCGGACGCCGCCGTTCCGGGGACGCCGGACAAGGCGTTCCACGAGCTGTCCGACATCGGGCTGCGGCAGTTGCTGTACGCGCTGCGCGGCGATGTGCGGCTCCAGGAGTTCGTGGAGCGGCAGTTGGGGCGCCTGGTGGACTACGACGAGCGGCACGGCACCGATCTGCTGCCGGTGCTGCACACCTTCCTGGACGCGGCGGGCAACAAGACGGTGGCCGCCAAGCGCGCGAACCTGTCCCGGCAGGCGTTCTACCAGCGGCTGCACTCGGTGGAGCGGGTGCTCGGCTGCGATCTGGAGTCGGGTGAGCAGCGTACCCAGCTCCATGTGGCGCTCACCGCCTTCCGTCTGCTGCGGCTGTCCCGGGGCCCGGCCCCGTCCTGAGACGGCGACGCGCCACGGCCGGCCCGGATCGAGTCCGGACCGGCCGTGGCGCGTTCGTGGACCTCCGCGGCGTGGGGGTCATTTGACGAAGTCGTCGACGACCTTTGGCGGCCAGCAGCCGACGTTGAGTACGCCGATGGAGTAGGCGCGGGAGACGAGGGCCGCGCGATTTGGCACCCGCAGCTTCCGCAGCAGCCGAGTCACGTGGTACTCGACACCCTGCCGGCTGAGGTAGAGCCGGGAGGCCAGGGGGATGGTGGAGAGCCCGGCGGCGATGCCCTCCAGGATGCGCGCCTCGGTCTCGGTGAGGAGCTTCTTATGATTGGTGACCATTTCCACCTCCTCGCCACCCGCCGTGGGACGCATCACCACGAGGATCGAGGCCACATGGGCGGTGCCCTCGCGCACCGCCACAGCGGTGAGCCCGCTGGTGAAGGCGGCCCCCTCGGCCCCGATGGCCACCACATGGGTGGTGAACCGGTGACGGGAGCCGTCGATGAGCCGGGTGAACTGCCGCTTCAGCGCCTGTCTGACGCTGGGGTGCACAAGGTCACAGAAGTCACGGCCGCACACGTCCGAGGAGGCGTCGTCGAACTGCCGGAAGAATTCCCGGTTCGCCTGCTGGACGATGAGCGACGGGTCGAGACAGACGACACACGCCCCTGGCTGATCGAACTGGCGCAATAGATCCGTGTACTCGGTCTGCTCGTGTCCAAGCTCGTGGGGGGTTGGCCGAGCCGAATCTGCTAGTAAAGGCAATGCCAAGGGACTGCCATCCCTTCCTAATTCTCAGTATTCGGAATTGAATATCGATATTCAATTCCGAATGTTCATTTCAGAATTGAGACTAGGGATCTGCGGGTACGGAAGTCAACGTCAACAGGGGTGTCGCCACCCAATCCCGTGGTGGGGTCCCCCGAAGGTTCGGTCCGCACCCCACCCCTTCGGTGGGCCGGTACGGTCGGTTCACGAATCCTCGTCAAACAGCGTCCAATTATCGCCGTTAACGCTCCGTTCACGAATGCATGCGGGGCAGCAGCTCGATGAGCTCGCGCCGCCCGGAGACGCCCAGCTTGCGATAGGAACTCGTCAGATGCTTCTCGATGGCGCGGGAGCTCACCCCCAGCTCGGCCGCGACCTCCTGGTTGGTCAGGCCGCGTCCGACGAGGGAGGTCACGGTGCGTTCGGTACGGGTGAGGGTCGCCTCGGGCGGGGCGGCCGCCGCACCGCTGCCGTCCGCCGCGCGGATCCGGTCGACCAGCCGTGGCACCCCGCACGCCGAGGCCAGGGCCGCGGCCTCCCGGAGTACCGCCGCCGCCTCGCCCCCTCCCGGCCTCAGCCGCTTGCCCAGCAGCAGGAGCGTGCGGGCGAGTTCGAGTTCATTGGCCGAGGCGCGCAGCACATCGACCGATTCGCGCAGCAGCCGCATCCCCTGGTCACCGTCGCTCAGCCGGGCCTTCACCCGCAGCGCGCGGCCGAGCGCCACGGGGGCACCCCATTCCGTCGCCCGCAGCAGCTCCTCCTCGGCCAGCGCCCCGGCCGCGTGGGGGTCGCCGACCCGCCGGTGGAGGTCGGCCGCCCAGGGCCGCCAGGAGAAGAGCACGGGATTGCGCCAGCCCGACGCCTCCAGCTGCCGGCCGCAGGCCAGGAGGGTTTCCAGGGCGCTGGTCCAGCGGCCGTGCTCGGCGTCCTGCGCCGCCTTGACGAACTGCAGCGTCGCGGTCAGGGCCAGGCTCGAGGAGCGGCGCCGGCCGGGGCCGTCCAGAATCCGCTCGATCAGCGCGGAGTCCTGGAGGTCCAGGGCGACGCGGGTGAGGGCGAGGGTGGAGACGATCCCGGCCTCCTGCCAGTGCACCTCGGCCAGCCGCACGGCGCGCTCGGCGTACTCACGCGCCTGGGCGACGCGGCCGCGGGCGCCGAGCACCATGGCCTGCTGGACGTTGACGAGCGCGTCCACGACCGTGCCGCCCTGCCGCCGCGTCTGCTGCTCCATCGCCAGCCAGGAGCTGATCCCCCGTACCGAATCGGCGGCCACCAGCCCGATCACCACCAGCGGCAGCGGGGTGTGGACCTGGTCGGAGGTGGCCGGTTCGCGCTCCAGGATGCGGTTGGCCAGCCGGGAGACCTCGGCCGCGGGCCATCGGGCGGTGAGCACCGCCGCGTTGAGCAGCACCGCCGTCAGCTCGCGCTCGGCGGAGGTGATCAGTGGCGGCTCCTCCCCCAGCACGGACAGCCGCTCGACCGCCGCGGCCAGTTCCGCCGGGTCCTCGTGTCCGGCGTGCCGCAGCCGCGCCTCCAGCCGCAGCGCCACATCGCGCGCCGTGCCCTCCAGCGAGGCGGCGGGCCCAAGGTCCTCGGCGACCTGGTGCAGCAGATCGATGACCGACGGGGGCCCCAGGCCCACGATCGAGGGCGAGATCCGCAGGGCCGCGGCGGCCCGGAGCCTGGCCGTGGTCAGCAGGGGGATCGCCTGGGAGATGTGGCGTTCGCAGGCGGCCGGGTCGAAGCCGCGCTCCGCGGTGGCCAGATCGATCAGCAGCCGGGCCCGGCCCTCCCCGGTCAGCGAGCCGTCCAGGAGGGCACGGCGCAGATAGCGGGCCGCGGTGCGGGGCGCCCCACGGCGCAGCGCGGTGTCCGCCGCGGCCCGCAGCACCTCCACCGCCCAGGGGTGGTCGGAGCTGGTGACGGCCAGGAGCTGGGCGGCGACGAGTTCGGCGGGGCGTCCGTTGTGGTACATCAGGGCCGCCGCGGCGTCGTGCAGCCGCTCCCGTTCGGCCACGGTCATCGAGGACTCGACCGCGTCCTGCACCACCCGGTGCAGGAAGCGCGGCTCCTGCTCGGCGGCGATCAGCCCCAGCTGGTGGAGGTCGCGCAGCGCGGCCAGGAAGCCGATCGGGTCCAGCCCGGCCAGCCGGCCCAGCAGATCCGGTTCCGCCTGATCGCCGAGGACCGCGATGGCGGCGGCCAGGTCGCGCGGGGGCCGGGGCTGGGCGCGCAGGGAGCTGGCCAGCCGCTCGCGCAGCTGGGCGGGGCGGAGGGAGCGGGCCGTCTCGGCATGCTCGGCGGTGGGCCGGTGGCCGCGCATGGCCAGGTCCGCCAGCACGGACTTCAGGAACAGCGGGTTGCCCGCGGAACTCTCGTGACAGGCGCGGGCGAACTCCTCGTCCCCCGGCACGCCGAACTGCTCGAGGATCACTTCCTTGGTGGCGCCCAGCGACAGCGGCGCGGGGCGCAGCACCCGCCGCGCCGCCTCGACGATCTCCCGCAGCAGTGGGTCCCCGGGGCGCCGATAGCCGTCCCGCAGCGCGCAGACGAGCACGGCGCGCAGCCCGTGCAGCCGTTTGACGAGGAAGGCGAGCCAGCGCAGCGAGGGGGTGTCGACCCACTGCAGATCGTCCACGAGGATGAGCAGCGGGCGCTCGGCGCCGGCGGTGGCCAGCACCGAGCGCAGGCCGTACAGCGCCTCCTCGGGGATGGTGACGGCCCCGTCATCGTCGAGCGGCGGGGCGTCGTCGGAGAAGACCGTCCGGCAGAGGTCGACCTCTGCCTCGATGCGCTGACCGCGGAGCTCTTCCGGGGCGCCGGTGAGCAGGCTGTCGAAGAGCTGGCGGACCACGCCGAGGTCGAAGTCCTGCTCCATGGGCGCGGCGTTGGCGCGCAGGACCCTGATCTTCTCGCCCTCGGCGAGCATCGGCAGCTGGTGCAGCAGCGCGGTCCGGCCGGTGCCCAGGGGGCCGGTGAGCAACAACAGTGACGAGTCCCCCGCCGCCGCGGCCCGCAGGGCCTCCGCGACCTGCGCCAGCTCGGCCTCCCGTTCAAGCAACATCGATTCCGCCTCCCTGCGCCGCCCGCAGCAACGCGATCAGCTCCGCGCGGCCGCCGATCCCCAGCTTTCGGTACGCACCGCTGAGCCTCAGCTCCACGGTGCGTCTGCTAACCGAGAGGGTCTCGGCTATCTCCCGGTTGCCGTGGCCGAGTCCGACGAGGGAGGCGGTGCGCTGCTCGGGCTCGGTCAGCGTCGCCCACGCCGGATGCGGGACTCGTCCGCGGACGGCGGAGGGCCCCGTCCGCTCGGACAGCTCGCGCACCTTCGCGACCAGCTTGCTGGAGGGCCGGTGGGCGATGACGAAGGTGAACAGCTCGGCCACCAGGGGGGCCGCGGCGCGCGGGTTCCCGGTGTCGAGTTCGGCCGTGGCCAGCTCCATCAGGGCCCCCGCGTAGGCGAGCCGGGCCGGGGTGCCGCGCAGGGTGGCCACCGCCTCGCGGAGCCGCTCGACCCGCCCCTCCCGGGCCACCCGTCCGGCGCCCAGCTGGGCCCAGCCGAGCGTATTGGGGGCGCCCCACAACCGGGCCAGCGCGAGCTCCTCGTCGGCGAGCCGCCGTGCCTCCTCGTGGTCGCCGAGGGCGTCGTGGACCCGGGCGGCCATCGAACGCCACGGCATCAGGGCGGGGTTGATCCGCCCGCAGCCCAACTGCCATCTGCCGGTGGCCCGGAACAGCTCCACCGCCTCGGGCAACCGGTCGTCCTTGACGGCCACCAGCGCCCGGGCGAAGAGCAGATAGCCCCAGGAGGCGCCCTCGCGCGACTCGGCGGGGGCGGACGCGGCCGCGAGCACACCGGCCTGGCCGAGGTCGCCGTTCTCCAGGGCGATGAGGATCCGGACGGCCAGCAGATACGGGACGGTGTAGCGGTGCCAGCGGGAGCGGGGCAGTGACCGCTCGGCGGCGGCCACGTCCCGTTCGGCCATGTCGAGCCGGCCGCGCCGCAGGTTCAGCTCGCCGCGGACGGCCAGGGCCTGGGCGGCGGCCGCGCGGGCGTGCCGCCGGCGCAGATCGGTGTGGAGGACGTCCAGCCGGACCTCGGCCTCGTCCAGGTCGTCGGTCAGCAGCAGGGTCCGGGCGGCGGTGAGCCGGGGCAGGATCAGGGCGCCCGCGCCGCCGTCCAGGGTGAAGACCCGATGGGCCAGCGCCCGGGCAGTGGGCAGGTCCTCCCCGCGCAGGGCCAGCCGCCAGGCGCGCGCCGCGGCCTGCACCGGGCAGGTGGGGTCGTCGGGCAGCGGCGGGATCCCGTCCGGGACCAGATCGGTGTCGTCCTGCCCGTCGGACTCGGTGAGCCAGAACAGCCCCGCGAGCGCCCCCCGTTCCTCACCGGCGGTCGAGGGCAGCACCTCGACGATCGCGCGGCGCAGCGCCTTGTCGTCGCCGCGGGAGAGCCCGAGGTCGGCGGCGCGCACCCGGATCCGGCCGGGCCCGCCGTCGCCGGTGCGGATGATCTCCGCCAGCCGGCGGCCGGCGGCCTCGGGGGCGGCGAGCACTTCGATGGCGGCGAGTTCGAGGCCCAGCTGGGCACGCGACGCCGGGTCCAGCGGCTCCTCCAGCGCCCGCGACAGACAGGCGATGGCCTGGGCGGTCCGGCCCGCGCGCAGCGCGGCGGCGCAGGTGCGGCGCAGCACGGGGATCACCCAGGGCTCGTCGACCGGGCGGGCGGTGAGCAGCAGCCGGGCGATGTCCTCGTCGGCCACGGCCGCCCGGTAGGCCAACTCGGCGGCGCGGGCGTGGAGTTCGGCCCGCTCGTCACTGGGCATCTCAGCGAGGATCCAGCTGCGTGCCTCGGGCCGGCTCAGCCGGAGCCCGGTCCCGGAGGCGATGGCGAGCCCGCTCTCCTGGAGCACCTCGGGCAGTCCGGGCTCACTCGCGGCGCGGGGGCCGGCGAGTGCGAACAGCAGGGACAGATCCAGCAGATCGCCGCAGACGGCGAGCGCGCGGACAAGCGCGACGGCCGTGTCGGACAGCTCTCCGAGCACGCGGACGTCGTGTTCACCGCCCACCGCCTCGGTGATGGTGGACAGTTCCGGCACTCGCCCGGCCACCGGCGCGTAGCCGTGTCTGGTGAAGCGGCGCAGTGCCTCGGACAGCACCTCGGGGTTGCCCGCGCTCGCCTCCAGGGCCGCGGAGATGAAGGCGTTGTCGCCGGGGCGGCCGCAGATCAGCGCGACCGTGGCGGCCACGTCGCGCGGGGCGAGCGGGGCCAGTTCGCATTCGAGGGTGATCACCTGCTGCGGCGCGGTGGACAGGGGGCACGCGCCGGGGCGGAGCCGGCCGGTGCCGCTCACCAGGAGGACGATCAGTGCGTCGGGCAGCCGTCGTATGAGCGCCCCGAACCAGCGCAGCGACGCCGGGTCCAGCCATTCCACATCGTCGACGACCAGCAGTGTGGGCCGCTCTCGGGCGGTCCGCAGCAACTCGGTCAGGCCCGGTAAGCGGCTCTCGGGCCCCTGTCCGGTCAGGGCCTTCATCGAACCGTCGGTGAGTCCGTCCATCGGGGCCAGTAACTGTCCCACCACGCCGTAGCGCACATCGCGCTCGCCGGGGGTCGCCTTGGCGCGCAGCACGCGGAACCCCTGGTCCTCGGCCAGCCGGGCGGCGAGGTTCAGCAGGCGGCTCTGTCCGTAACCGGGCCTGCCGATCAGTGTCACCACCGAGGAACGGCCCCGGCCGAGGTCGGCGACTGTCTGGGCAAGCATGGCCTGCTCTCGTTCACGGCCGGGGAACGGGAGCCCGTTGAGCTGCATGGTGTGACTATATGCCTGGGGTGGGTCGTGACCCTGTCGCCGAACCGCCGCGCGCGTCAGCGTCGGCCGCGCGAGGCGAAGACCCACGCGGGGGCCTGTGGGTCGGGAAGGCTCGGCGTGTTCAGCACCGAGGCGAGCTCCCCGCGCTGACCGACACTGAGCTTCCGGTAGACGCTGGTGAGATGGGTCTCAACGGTCCGTACGGTGACGAACAGCGACTCGGCGATCTCGCGGTTGCCCGCCCCGCGCGAGGCCATCTGGGCCACCTTGTGCTCGGTGCCGGTGAGCAGGTCGACCGGTGAGGCGGTGATCTCACGCATCCGGCCGCCCGCGGCCACCAGCCGGTTGCGGGCGTCCTTCGCGAGCGCGAGCGCGCCGCAGCCCTGCGCGAGGTCGACGGCCGAGCGCAGCCGCTCCCGGGCCTCGCGCGGCCGCCCCGCGTCCAGCAGCGCCCCGCCGAGCAGGAACTCGGCCCGGGCGTGCTCGGAGCGGGCGGGCGCCCCGGAGAAGTGCTCGACCGCCTCGATGAGTTGGGCGATGCCCTCCTCGCCGGGGGTGGTCACCCCGCGGGCGAGGGCGGCGAGTCCGAAGGCGCGCGGGGTGCTCCAGCGGCGGGCCAGCTCGGCGCCGTGCTCGACCAGGTCCCGCGCCTCGTCCGCCCGCTTCTCGGCCGCGAGCAGACAGGCCGCCTCGGCCCACCAGGGCAGGAACACCGGGTTGGCGAAGCCGGACTCCTCCAGGGAGGCGCCGCAGTCGAGCAGCAGCCGCAGCGCGGTGGCGCTGTCGCCGAGCGCCCAGCGGGCCCGGGCGCGGGCCATGAGATACGAGTGGTACTCCATGACGAACCCGTCCAGGTTCGGCCGGGTGACGGCGGCCAGCAGTTCCTCGGCCCGCTCCGGTTCGCCCCGGTCGATCAGGATCGTGGCCAGCGCGGTCTGCGGCATGGTCACATTGGCGCTCCAGCGCTCCTCGCCGATGATCTCGACGGCGGTCTGGGCGTCGGCGAGGGCGTCGGGGATGGCGCCGACGCCGTGCAGCAGCAGGGCGCGGTAGGACAGAGTGATCACATACGACCAGACCGCGGCGTTGTCCTGGCCGTGGCGCAGCGCGTGCTCCAGGGTCTCCATCGCCTCCTCGATCTCGTCGGCCAGACCGAGGGTGAACGCGGAGAAGAGCAGCGACCAGTTGTCGAGCCGGTCCGCGGAGCTCAGCGCGCGGCGGGCCTGCCCCACCGCCCTCCGCACCGAGCGGCCCTCCATCGCGGACAGGACCGTCATCGTGGCGAGCATCTGGCGCTGGGCGGGGGTGTCCCCGGCGGGTTCGGGGATCCGTGCGAAGCGCTCCCGGACCGTGTGGATCGTGGCCTTCTCGTCGGATCCGCTGATCAGCAGCGTCGATTGGACGAGGGTGCGCAGCTCGCGGTCGCGCGGATCGGGGTCGGGCCCGAGCTCGGCCTCGAGCTCGTCGAGCACCTCGCTGAGCACCCGTACTGCGGCCGGTGACTGCTGGACGGTGAGGCAGGTGAGGCCGAACTGCACGGCGATGGGCGCCTTGGTGCGGATATCGGTGGCCAGCGTGAGCGCCCGCTTGAGCAGGCGGATGGCCTCGGCGGGGTTGATCTCCGCGAGCGCCTTGGCGAGCGGGACATGGGCCGACAGGCTGTCCGGCTCCGCCTCCAGGACCCGGTAGAGATAGCGGGCGGCGGCCTCCGGGGCGCCGCGGTGCTCGGCCTGGGCGGCGGCTTCCCGGAGCACCCAGCCCATCCACGGCTGGGGGGTGCCGGGCACCAGCAGCACCTGGTTGGCGACCTCCTCGGCGGGCCGTCCGGCGTCGCTCAGCAGCAGGGCCGCCCTGGCGCGCAGTTCGGCCAGCCGCTCCTCCCCGACGGCCTCCAGCACCGCGGAGCGCAGCACGTCATGGGCCAGGTCCGCCCGGTCCGGCGCCATCACCTCGGCCTCGCGCAGCTGCTCCACGGCCTCCGCGACGCGGGCTGCGGGCACTCCGGCCAGCGCGCCGATGTGCTCCGCGTCCTCCTCGCCGAGCACCGCGATGGCGGTGGCCACGTCCCGGACCCAGTCGGGCCGGGCGTCGAAGAGGGCGCGCACGGACAGGGCGACCACGTACTGCCCGACCTCGGCGATCTCGCGGATGCCGCTCTCGTCGGGCGACACCCCCTTGGCCCGCAGCTCGCGCAGCAGCCGGGTGACGGTCAGCGGGTTGCCGCCGCACACGGCGGCGGCACGCTCGGCGAAGGAGGGCGCGACGGGGGCGGTGAAGACCTGGTGGGCCATTTCGGCCACTTCGGCGTCGGTCAGCGGGTCGAGGCGGATCACCGCCGAGCGCGGCTGGGCGAGGATGTCCGCCAGGGCCGCGGGGGCGACCGGTTCCTCCTCGCTGCGCTGGGCGAGCACCACCAGCAGCGGCAGCTGGTCGGCCCGGCGCAGCAGGAAGTCGATCCAGCGCAGGGAGCGCTCGTCGCACCAGTGCACATCGTCGAGGACGAGCACGAGGGGGCCCTGGGTCATCAGGTTGGCGGCGAGCCAGTACAGGCCGTGCAGCACCGGGTAGACGCTCGCGGCCGTGGGCGGCCCCTCCTCGCCGGGGCGGGGGCTGAGCGCGGGGAGGGCGCGGCGGGCGCTGCCGCGCAGCAGCGGGGAGTCCTGGGCGTCCTCGGCCGAGAGCCCGAGGCTTCCGAAGAGGGCGCGTACACCGCCGTATCCGGCGCCGGCCACCACTTCACCGCAGGCGCCGTGCAGCACGGTCATCTTCCGGCAGGCGTCGCTGTCGAGGAAGGCGCGCAGCAGGCTGGTCTTGCCGATTCCGGCCGGACCGGACAGGACCACCAGACCGGAGCGGGCGCTGTGGGCGGCCTCCGCGTGGGCGGTCAGCGCGGCGAGTTCGGCGGCGCGTCCGACCAGCGCGCCGGGTAAACCGGAATCCGTTTTCCGGTCCACCACGCAGCCTCCTCAAGCCACAAAATGCGAAGAATTTCGGAAAAGTGCGCTGCTGCCGCGATCAGCAGGTTACACGAGCGCAATGATGACGATCAATCCCGATCAATCGTCAGGCAATCCCGATCGGTCGTCCCGTCCGGAGTCCGATCGGTGAAGTCCGGATCCCGATCAGTCGGGCCCGGAGCGCGATCAGCGAAGCCCGGAGACGGAAGGCGTGGTGAGGGCGTTCACCATTCCGTCTCCGGGCCGTTCGGTATCACTGTGTGGGTACGAGGCGTGAAGTCGTCTATGGCATCTCCCTTCGTCGGCAAACGATCACGGGGTCATTCGGGCCCCTCCCAGGGCGGACTCCAGGGCGACGGCAGGCGGGTGGAGCTCGAACCAGACGACCTTGCCCGCCGCCGTGCAGGTGGATCCCCAGCAGCGGGAGAGCAGATCCAGCAGGTGGAGTCCGCGCCCGCCCTCGTCATCGCCGCACGCCCGGCGCACCCGGGGCTGCTCGGGGTCCTCGTCCGCCACCTCGCAGCGGAAGGCGCGGTCGACGGAGCACAGCGAGAGCGTCAGGCGGATCGGTCCGCCCGCGTGCCGCAAAGCATTGGTGACCAGCTCGCTGACGAGCAGTTCGGCGTCGTCGGCGAAGTCTTGCAGCGTCCACGCCGACAGCTGGGCGAGCGCCAGCCGCCGGGCCGTCGGCACCGAGGACGGCTCGGAGGGGAGCAGCCAGGACGTCCCGCCGGTGGTGGCGGGAGGCGCCGTGTCGGGGCGGCGCTCGGTGCT
>NZ_JAAAYH010000131.1:0-20171 GCF_018035285.1 Streptomyces sp. MK37H
TGGTCACGTGCGCCGACGCACATCGGGGGCACGTGCACGGCGGCCACACCGATGTCTCAATCGGCCTCAGGGGATCGGTGGACCTGACCACGCGCGTTGGCCCGTAGGCCTTCCCGCCGTCCCGCGACACGCGCATGGTCATCATCGCGCGGCTCTTCACCCTGTCCGACATGTTGTCACTCCCGTTAGCGGTCCTTACGTACGTCAAGACAACCGGGAATGCGCGGTCGCGGTAGGTGACCGCCTGGTGACTGCGTGGTGACAGCCGTACCCTGGTCACCATGAACAGCGGGGAGTTCAGCCAAAGAGTCCGCGATCTGCTCCGTGACCGGGACATGAGTGTTCGGGCGGTCGCCCGTGACCTGAACTACGACCACGCCTATCTGTCCCGCGTGCTCTCCGGGAAACAGCAGCCGTCGAGGCAACTCATCACGGCGCTGGACGACCTGCTCAAGGCAAACGGGAAGCTCGCCGAAATCGCGGCACGAATAGCACCGCCGACGGTTTCACCGGAAGCTACCGAATCACCGGCCATCACTGATCGGATACTCCAACTCAACGAGGCACGTGGGACCGACTTCGCACAGGCCATCCGGGAGACTTCCCATCGGCTGGTCGTACTGGACAACGAACTCAGCGGAGTATCCATCGCCGAACCCGCAGGCCGCGCCTTCAAGGTCGTACATCGGCGGCTCGGAGTCGGAGACTACGACCCTCGGCATGAGCGCGACATTCAGTCGGCCGCCGCGGAACTCGCCGAAGTCGCCGGCTGGGCTCTTTTTGACGCGGAAATACACGGCGCCGCCCGACGCTTCAACCATGAGGCTCTGTTACTAGCGAATCTCTCGGGGGACCGCTCCATCGCATTGCTGACGCTACAGAACATGGCGATGCACAGTGAATGGTGCGGACGGAACCAGGAGGCGCTGTCCATCGCCCGGTCGGTACTCAACCGTAGACGGCTGTCCCCGCGCGTCGAGGCGATGTTCCGCATCCGTGAAGCGAAGGCACTGGTCGGCACGGGACGTACGTCAGACGCCATCGAGTCGCTTCAACGCGCCCGGTTGCTCATCGAGGACCCTAACGATGTCGGCGAACCGGACTGGGCATGGTGGGTGACCCACAGGGAAATTGACGGCCACTGGGGTCACACACTTCAGATCGCCGGTGACGTAGAGAAAGCCATCGAGCGGCTACTGCAATCCGCACAACCAGGGCGTGGCGTCGCGACCGGCTACGCAGGTATGTCATCCGCACGGCTCGCACAGTGTCTACTGCACGTCAACGCCTGGCGCGACGCGGAAGACATCATCAATTCCCTGGTCACCGCCGCACCCGGAATCTCCTCGGGGCGGACCCTCCGCCTCATCGGTCACGTCGCCAAGCAGCGCGAAAGGCTGAACGGTGCGCCGACAAGCCTTACGGATACGCTTGAGCACCTGGGGGAAAAGCTCGACGAGGACCCCTTCACGCTGTGATACGCGAGTCGTGCTGACACAGATCGTCAACTGGTTGATTCTCACGGGACTGGTCGCTGTCCTGGCCGTGCGTAAGGGTTTTGCGTACCGCGCCGAGTGTTCAGGCGCATCCACGAGAGAAGGAAACACACCCTATGCGCGCCCTTGTGGTCGATCACGGCGAGGCTGGACCCGTCCGGTTCGCCGATGTCGATGAGCCCGTGCCGTCCAGCGACCAGGCGTTGGTCGAGATACGGCACATCGGTCTCAACTTCGGAGAGCTGAATTACGTGCACCAGTGGCCCGTCGGCGCTGTGCACGGTCACGACGCGGCCGGCGTCGTGGTGCGCGCCGCATCCGACGGCTCGGGGCCGCCCGAAGGTACGCGCGTCGCGGTGGGAATGGCTTCCCACGCGTGGGCGGAGCGGGTGGCAGTCAGCCCCGCCTCGCTCGGCACCGTCCCCGAGGGCGTGGACCTGGCCGACGCCGCCGCGCTGGGGATCGCCGGAGTCACCGCATTGCGGGTGCTGCGCAAGCGTTCCCTGCTGGCGCGCAACGTCCTGGTCACCGGCGCCAGCGGGGGCGTGGGGCACTTCGCCGTCCAGCTGGCGGCGCTGGCGGGCGCCCGGGTGACGGCACTCGTCGGTTCGCCGGACCGGGCCGCCGGACTCCGCGAGCTCGGCGCCGACGAGGTCCTGACCGACCTGGCCGAGACCGGGGACCGGTTCGACCTCGTCCTGGACACGGTCGGCGGGCCGCTGGTGGCCCAGGCGTGGAGTTCCCTCGCCGAGGGCGGCACCATCCACCTGGTCGGTTACTCCTCGGGGCAGGACACCACGTTCCCGTCAGGGGCCTTGTTCGGCTTCGGCGAACCCCGCTCCATCGCCACCTACGGCGACATGACGCCGACCAGCGGGGAGCTGACGGACCTGCTGGGCCTCATGGCCGCCGGGAGGCTCTCGGCACCGGTCGGACTGCGAGGCGACTGGAAGGACGTGGACGACGCCGTCCAGGCGCTGTTCGCCCGGAAGGTGCACGGGAAGATCGTTCTTGACGTGGCCTGAAGCTGTGAACGAGGACATATGCGCCGCCGCCCGCCGGTGGGCGGCTGGCGACGGTGGACGAGAATGGACCCATGGATGTGCTGGCGGAGGTCTTGCGTGTTTCGGGTGCGCGTGGGGCGCTCGGGGTCATGCTGAAGGCCGGAGGAACCTGGGGCCTGTGGCTGGACACCTACCCAGGAGCGGCACTGCACATGGTGTCCCGCGGCACGATGTGGCTTCACGTCCCGGGCGAGAAGCCCCTGGAGGTGCGGGCCGGAGACGCCGTCCTGGTGTCGCCGGGCACCGCACACGGGATAGCCGGCGGCGCCAGCGTGACGATGGGTTCCTGCGACCGTGAGGCGGCGGCCCGGGCTTTTGCCGATGGCCGAGCCCTGCGGCTGGGCTCGGCGCCGGTGCAGACAGAAGTGATCGTCCTGCACTACGAGCAGGACCCGGAGGTGAGCACACCGGTGCTCACCTCCCTCACCCGGCCGATGCACGTCACAGCCCGCCAGAACGCGCAGCTCAGAAGGACCGTCGAACTCCTCACGGCGGAACTCGCACAGCCCCAGATCGGCACCACCGCCGCCGTCAACAGCATCGTCGACCTTCTGCTCGTCCAGTTCGTACGCGCCTGGCTGGCCCGCCACCCGGAGGAACAGTCAGGCTCATGGCTGGGCGCGATGCGTGATCCGGTCGTGCGCGACGCCCTGGCATGTGTCCACGCCCGACCGGAACACCCCTGGACCACGGAGACCCTGGCCGCCGCGACGAGCGTCTCCCGGGCGACGCTGTCCAGGCACTTCCGGTCCGCCCTCGGACAGACGCCGGGCGCGTACGTGACGCAGTGGCGCATCGACCTGGCGTCCGTCCGGCTCCGCGATACCGACGAGCCGGTCGAGTCGATATCCAGCGCGGTCGGATACGGCTCTCCGCACGCCTTCAGCCGTGCCTTCCGACGCGCCCGGGGCATGGCCCCGGGCGAGTACCGTTCTCGACTTCGCGCGTGATCGAGCCAGCGCGGCGGCGAGGGCGCGCCCTGGCCAGGGGCCCGCGATCTCGTGGTGCCCCCGTCAGGACGGCCGACGGGTGGTCACATGCGCCGACGCGCATCGGGGGCACTGGCACGGCGGCCACACCGACGTCTCCAGCGGCCTCAGGGGCTCGGTGGACCTGACCACGCGTGTCGGCCCGTAGGTCTTCCCGCTGTCCCGCGACACGCGCATGGTCATCATCGCGCGGCCCTTCATCGGGTCTTCTCGCTGTGAAGCGGTCCCTCGTGGTGCCACTGGAGTTCAACGAGACAGGCGGTCGCCCACTTTTGATCGACGTTGCGCCTCGCTTCGGCTTGCTGTCGTAACAGCGCCCCACACACATCGCAGTCGTCGTTGGGCGGAGTGTTCGAGGGTGGGGTGGCTGGGCTAGTGTCCGACACGTTGTCGCTCCCGTTAGCGATGGCCACGCCCCCGGGCCGGTCGCACGGTCGCGGGGGTCCTTACGTACGTCAAGACAACCGTGAATGCGCGGTCGCGGTTGGTGACCGCCTGGTGACTGCGTGGTGACAGCCGTACCCTGGTCACCATGAACAGCGGGGAGTTCAGCCAAAGAGTCCGCGACCTGCTCCGTGACCGGGACATGAGTGTTCGGGCGGTCGCCCGCCACCTGAACTACGACCACGCCTATCTGTCCCGCGTACTCTCCGGGAAACAGCAGCCGTCGAGGCAACTCGTCACGGCGTTGGACCACCTGCTCAAGGCGAACGGGGAACTCGCCGAAATCGCGGCACGAGTAGCACCGCCAACGGTTTCGCCCGAAGCTACCGAATCACCGGCCATCACTGATCGGACACTCAGACTCAACGAGGCACGTGGAGCTGACTTCGCAGCCGCCATCCGGGAGACTTCCCATCGGCTGGTCGTCCTGGACAACGAACTCAGCGGAGTATCCATCGCCGAGCCCGCAGGCCGCGCCTTCAAGGTCGTGCATCGACGGCTCGGAGTCGGAGACTACGATCCCCGGTACGAGCGCGATATTCAGTCGGCCGCCGCAGAACTCGCCGAAGTCGCCGGCTGGGCTCTTTGGGACGCGGAAAGAGATGACGCCGCCCAACACTTCAACCATGAGGCGCTGTTGCTCGCGAATCTCTCGGGGGATCGCACCATCGAATTGCTGACGCTACAGAACATGGCGATGCAGAGTGAATGGCGCGGACGGAACCAAGAGGCGCTGTCCATCGCCCGGTCGGTACTCAACCGTAGACGGCTGTCCCCGCGCGTCGAGGCGATGTTCCGCATCCGTGAAGCGAAGGGACTGGTCGGCACGGGACGTACGTCGGATGCCATCGAGTCGCTTCAACGCGCCCGGTCGCTCGTCGAGGACGGTAACGACGTCGGCGAACCGGACTGGGCATGGTGGGTGACTCACGGGGAAATTGACCGCCAGTGGGGTCACACACTTCAGATCGCCGGTGACGTAGAGAAAGCCATCGAGCTACTACTGCAATCCGTACAACCGGGACGTGACGTCACGACTGGCTATTCAAGCGAGCGAGTCGCACGGCTCGCACAATGCCTACTGGACGTCAATGCCTGGCGCGACGCGGAAGACGTAGCCAAATCCTTGGCCACCGCCGCACCCGGAATCTCCTCGGGACGGACCCTCCGCCTCATCGGTCACGTCGCCAAACAGCACGAAAGGCTGGCCGGTGCACCGACAAGCCTTACGGATACGCTTGAGCACCTGGCAGAAAAGCTCGATGAGGACCCATTCACGTTGTGATACGTGAACGGCGCCCTGTGGGCACGATCGTGTTCGTAGCCACGTCGGGCTGTACCTGGCAGCAGCCGCCCTCGGCGTCGTTCGGGCCGTCGGGAGGTGTCTGCCCCTGTCCGTCGACATCTTCGGGGCGAACCTGCATGACAGTCAGGCCCTCATCCCGCCAGTGAAGCGGCATAGTGACGATCCGCTCCCGACGCGGACCACGACGGCACAGGCCGGGCAAACTCCACGGCGACAAGGACTACCACCACCCTCAACGGCTCGGTCGACACCGCTGGACCATCGAAGACACCATGACATGGCTCGCCGGATGCCGGCGCTTGCACCGCCGCTACGAGCGCAAAGCCGGCCACTTCCTGGCCTTCTCACCAGCATCGCCTCCCCTGAAGGCTCATACCGCAGCCCTACCCGCCAGCGCCCGGCGAACCCATTGCAAGCCCGACATCACCCCTCACGTCGCAGACCTGTCTCCTTCGGGTACTGGGGGACTCATCCGTGGCAGATCGGAGGGTGCCACCAGGCGATTCCAGGTTTATCCAAGGTTTGAGCAAGCTCCACTGAGCATGGTGTTGCTGCGGCGGCCCTCCGGGCAACTACAGAACCGAGCAACTGGGCCGCTCCACGAAGTGACCAAAAATCAAGAGGGTGGCTCATCGGCAGATGACGCGGCCCCGAGGTCCACAACAGGGGGAATGATGAGCAGCACAACCCGCGGCGCGGGCAGGCTCGCCGCCAAAGCTGGAATAGCCGCATCATTGGCAATCGTGGGACTGATCACGCCCGCATACGCAAATCCGGCCGCCGAGGCATCCACACAGGCCAAGCCCACCGTCGACTTGCCCGCGACAGTGTTCCCGAACCGGGTCATGTCCTGGAACTCCAACGGGCAAAAGCTCAGCACACCACAAGACATCGTCGACCACATCAAGAGGTTCCGGCCACAGCTGGTTCTCCTGCAGGAATCCTGCAGGACCGAGGTACGCAAGGCCGTGAAGTTCCTAAACCAGATCGGGTTCGAGTATGAGTTCAAGCTCGGACCGGGCACCGTCAACCTCGGCTGCGATGGCTGGAGCGAGAACGGCCAGGCCATCGTGTATGCCAAGGGCACCCCGATACAGAACTACCGAGAGCGGCGATACAGCGTCGACGAGGGCCCGTGGGAAGCCCGCGCCTACACGATGTTCACCACACGCCTCGCAGGCCGACAGGTCCGGGTGTTCAACACCCAGCTCAGCTGGGGCCCACACCACGAGGAGCGAGGCCAGCAGGCCAAGGAACTCGCGAACGCCACACGGCGTTACGGCCCGGCGTTGGTCGCCGGCGACCTCAACGCCGAACCGTCGAACAAGGAGATGAAGCCGCTCTGGCAGGCGGGGTTCACAGATGTCGACCCGTTCTGCCGAGAAGTCAAGGACAACCGCTGCAACCCGACACAGGTCAATTCACGCAAGAAGTTCGACTACATCCTCCACCGAGGCGTGAGTTCCCGGAACTGCATCCTGCGAACCGTGAATGAGGACCACCGAGTCGTGATCAGCGACATCACCACGGCCCAGGGCCCTCAGGTCCCCTGCTCCACAAGCTGAACGCCCGACATCGCCGCAGACACGGACCACTGAACGGCAGGGCGGGCGGGGAAACCCGTCGGCCCCGCCGCAACCCGGTCAGGCAAAGCCCCCGACCGCTGGCCACGCCGCCGCAGCTACGCGGCCAGGGCCTTGTCCGGCGGGAACTGGTTCGGGCAGTGCCTGCAATACAGCAGTTGCGAGAGCAATCTTCAGAACTCGGGCAGGTGGACCACCTGATCCGACTTCTCGCACCTTGGGCACGCATACGCCATGCCAGTCGCCCTCTGGCCAGAAAACAAGGGAACGGATTGGCCGCAGAAGCCCCAGACGGAAGAGCATGAACCGGACTGGTTGGCGGAAATGGAGAGGCCAGCAGGCACGAACTCGGCGAGCCAGCCCCACAGGACGGCCGGGTGGACGGCACATCCACCCGGCCGTTTGCTATTGCCTAGGACTAGTCCTCAGTCGGCTGGACAGCGTCCCTCTGCACCTCGGCCAGTTGCCGGGCCTGCGCCCGCATCTTTTCCAGGTGCGCGGCGGCCTGGTCGATGAACGCCAGCGCCGCTGCGGGCGCCAGAGCAGCGACGTCACCAAAGCCCGTCGCGTCGAAGCCAAGATACGGGAGGCCCTTTTCCTCGTCCTTCACGAACGGCCACTCTCGAATGGAGCTGATCAGCACCGCCGAAACGCCGCTGAACTCGGGCGCGGGCAGGGCGATCTCCTCGCCCTCATGGGAGAGATCTTCCAGAAACGCCAGATCCTCCCGTGAGTGATCCCGCACGCACCACAGCGGGCACTCGACCGCGATCCGTTGACCGCGACACATTGCGGCGACCAGGCGCGGCGCGGGGGGAGAAGCGGGGGCGATGGCGGGCACAGCTGCCCGCTGGGGATGAGCATCGTGCAGTAAGCTCATAATTGAGCTCCAATCTTCGAGGGTTGAGCTACTGATTAGCGAGTCATCACCTCGCTGGTTGCACCGGCCGGGCGGGTTGCTGACCGCCCGGCCTTTCGCTTGTCTGGACCGTAATGGGCCGACGGCAATGAGACACAACGTATGCATCGAAAATCGGCGACGCATATAACTTGACGCCACACTCGTTAGGGGTTCTCACGCTTGAGATTCTCACGTCTCCGCAGGTCTCTAGGCTGGGCACTCCCCTGATGGCATATGCCAAGCGCTGGACAGGGGCCTTCGAGGCGCGGACAGGGCGACGCCATATGATGGCCGAAAGTGTGCGGCATGGGCTCATTCGGGGAAGCCGAACCACCACAACCAGTCGCGCGGCAAACGGCGCCGCGTCAACGGCCGCCCCCAGACCGAGACGACGTTCTGGAAAGCTCCTTCGCGTCGCGTCCGGTCGAGAGCTCCTCCCAAGAGGGCTTCTCCCTCGTCCAGCCCAGTAGTGGGGCCGTGGTGGCCATGGTCATGGTGCGGTAGACGGCCGGTTCTTCCACTGCTCCCGGCAGGCCGCGCAAACAAGGCTGCCCCCGGCCCCTTGGAACCAGCGCCAGCTCCTGGCCGGGGCCAGGGGCTGGGACCGCTCAACCGGACCCCGTGACCGGGGA
Source organism: Streptomyces sp. MK37H (assembly GCF_018035285.1). Lineage (NCBI taxonomy): Bacteria > Bacillati > Actinomycetota > Actinomycetes > Kitasatosporales > Streptomycetaceae > Streptomyces > Streptomyces sp. MK37H. The sequence goes on from NZ_JAAAYH010000131.1 coordinate 8,416, forward strand.
CCACACGCCGAACCACTGCTCGGCGCCGTACTCCTCGAACCGCTCCACCTCGGTGAACCCCAGCTTCGCCGCGAGGCGCATCGAGCGGTCGTTGGCGGTCTGGGTGCAGAGCACCACCGGCTCGCCGGGAAGCGCGTCGGCGAACCAGCCGAGCGCCGCCGCGCAGGCCTCGACGGCGTACCCGCGTCCCCACGCCTCCGGCAGGAACAGGTAGCCGAGCTCGGCCTCCCCGGCATCCACACGGACGTGACCCGGACGCTCCTCGTCGCGCCGGTCGAGCGTGATCGTGCCGATCATCGCGCCGTCCAGATCGATCACGAAAAGACCAGGGCGCCGCCCGGGCACCTCAGGCACCGCGCGTTCGAGCTCAGCACGCGATCGAGGGCCACCGAGGTAGGTACGCACCTCCGGCGATGCGAACAACTCGATGAACGCCGCACGGTCCCGGGCCTCGGACTCGCGGAGCACGAGCCGCTCGGTCCTTATCGGTGCGGGTGGCCAGGCGACGGGTCCGAGTGCGCGGGTCATGACGGCCGCCCGCCGAACTGCCAGCGGTGAACCTCGATGTCCGCGTACCGGTCCGGGGTCAGGACGGCGCGAGCCGTCTCCGGGTCGGGCGCTCGGACCAGTGCCGCCGTACCCAGCCACGTGCTTTCGTCGTCGGACAGCAGCGGCCCGTAGGCGATCAGCTCGTCCTGGTCGGCGGGCAGGGCGACGTCGGTGGCCTCGCCCGAGCCCAGGCCGAGCACCAGGAATCGGTTGCCTCCGGTCCGGCCCCCGGGGAATTCCCACATCGTGCGCCCCAGCACATTGCGCCACCGCCGCAACAGTACGTCCCGGTACACACCGGCCTGGTAGCCCGGCTCGTCGAAGGCGAAGGAGCGGGCGGCGGCCGGGTCGGGCAGGTCGACGATATGGACGCTGCCGGTCGGCCCCCCGTCGGCGTCGGAGAGGGTCGGCCCTCGGGCGATCATCTCCGACGCGTACCGATCCATGTAGGACCAGTGCTGTTCGACCAGTTCTTGGCGCAGAACCAGGGAGCCGGGCCGATCGCGGTGGTAGCAGAAGAACTCCATGCCCGGCAGTCTTTCGACCCATGGGCACCCGGTACAGCGGATATCGGCGGGAGCCGGTCAGCGGGCCGGGTCATATGCCGTCGGTGGCGTGGTACGGACGGCACACTCCCCCGTCGTAGTCGGTCGCGATCTCCAGTACCTCGCGGCCGTCGGCCGAGGGCAGCAGGCTGGAGCTGTAGTTGGGGCAGGAGTCGAGCTTGTCGGACTTCACGGGGACGGGGGCCGGGATCTCGCGCCAGGCGCCCTCGCCGCCCTTGCTGTTGGTCCAGATGGTGCGCCCGCTGCCCTCGGCCCGGCTGCCGTCCGCGTTGAACATCGCCTGCCCGACCAGCAGCAGCTTGCCCTGTGGGTTCCCCGCCTCCGGCGCCCAGGCCAGGGTCGGTGCGTGCTTGAAGTACTTGCCGTCCGCCGTCTGGGGGCGGATGCCGAGGTTGGCAGGGTCGCCCCAGTCCCATCCGTCGGATGAGGTGCGGTAGTGCACGACGCAGGCGAACTTGGGGTCCTCGGAGCAGATCTCGTACGTCATGACGTAGGTGCCGTTCGGCAGCTTCCGTACGACCGCCATCCCGGGGCGGTCGGAGACCGGGGCACTGGCGACGGTGTCATGGAGCCCGCTCCACGAGACGCCGTCCCGCGAGCGTACGGCGACGAGCTTCTGGCTGTGCCGCGGATCGGTCTCGTCGGAGTAGTGGCAGACCAGGTTGCCCTCCGCGTCGATGGAGAACTCCGGCTCCCACAGCCCCTTGCTGGTGTCCGTCGCGGCGGCGACCGTGGAGAGGTAGCTCCAATGGCGTCCCACGTCGGTGCTCTTGAAGACCCGTATCGACATCCGGGGGGCGGGCTTCTCGTCCTGGCCGAAGGAGGCCGCCCACAGCAGCGTGCCCGCCGGCATGTCGCCGACCTGTCGCGGCAGCTCGTAGAGGGTCGCGCAGCACAGCCCCCGGCCGTCGGCGGACTTGGGGTCGGCGATGGTGCCCACCTGGCTGAAGCTCGCTCCGCCGTCGGTGCTCTCCTGGACGGCGCCGATGCCGTTGCCGCCGTCGTGGACGACGGTCGAGGCGAGCACGCGTCCGTTGTCCTTCCCGCTGTGCTCCAGGCGGATCGCGCGCGGGTAGAGGGCGCCGCCGTCGCGCAGCGGGGTCGGGGCCGTCTTCCGCAACGCCTCCGCGGCGTCGCCCGCCCCGCTCTTCGCGGAGGCGTCGGAGGAACCGGAGGCCTGGGAGCCGGAGGCGGTGGAGGACCCGGCTTTGGTGTCGCCGTTGCCCTGGCAGGCGGTCAGCCCGAACGCGGCGACGGCGGCCACCGCTGCGGCGGCGACCTTACGAGCGTGGTGATGTCCGGTGCGGCGTGACATGAGACTCCCCCCTGTGTCGCGGGTGGCCCCCGTCCCTGTCCTTCGGGGGCCCGTGGCACCAAGGCTGTCCGCCGCCGCTGATGATCCTCTGCCGATCGGCTAACGCGTCGCTAACGCCTCATGGCCGCCTTACGGTCAACACGGCTCACACCATTTCGGGCCGCGGTTCCGGCTGCAGCGCCGGTGCGACCTTCGGCTCCCACAGCCTGGTGGTCCGTACATAGCCGTGGATCACCGAGCCCATCGCCAGCAGGAGAAGGGGGCCGAACACCCATGGATGTCCGGCCATCTCCACCGGCAGATAGCGATAGGCCACCAGGAGTGCGGCGAAGACCGCCGCGCCGTGGGCGACCAGTTGGGTCCCCGACCGGTCCCAGCCACGTGCGAGCGAGCGCAGCGCCGCCTCGATGGTGAGCGCGAACACCACGCCCGCGACGAGATCCACGCCGTAGTGGTAGCCGAATCCCAGCGTCGCGCCGAGCGTGGCGACCAGCCAGAACGTTCCCGCGAACCGCAGGATCCGCGGGCCCTGGCGGGAATGGATGAAGATCGCGGTGGCCCACGCCGTGTGCAGGCTGGGCATGCAGTTGCGTGGCGTGATCTCGTCGAAGGGCATCGGGTGCGGGGCGCTGATGGGCGGCGGCGTATGCGGCCACAGGTTGGCCAGCGCCCAGTGCTCGCCGCCGGTACCGAAGGCCCCGGCGCCGTAGGCGAAGATCGGTCCGACCACCGGGAAGATCATGTAGACGGCCGGACCGAGGAGGCCGATGGCGAGGAAGGTGCGCACCAGATGGTGGCGCGGGAACCGGCGCTCGACCGCCACGTTGCGCAGTTGGTAGATCGAGACGACGACCGCGGCCACCGGAAGCTGAATGTAGACGTAGTCGAGAACATGGGCGCCGATCGGGCCCATGGCCTCGACAATCCGGCCTGCCAGCCACGACGGGTTGCCCAGCGCGTGATCGGCGGTCGCCAGGTACGGGTCGAGCACCGTCGGGCGGGTCTTCGCCGTGATGAGCAGCCAGGTGTCGCCGGTCTTACGGCCGGCCACCAGCAGCAGCCCCAGTCCCACGCCCTTCAGCAGCAGGGCGCGCTCCCGGCCGGTGCGGCGCGTGACCGCGATAGCCACACAGCCCAGCATCACCCACAACGCGCCGTTGCCGAAGGGGTGCCCTTCGGTCACCTTCGCGTCGGCCACCCACCGCACCAGGAAGATGACGATGTCGATGCCGATCGCGGCACCGGCCGCGATGAGCCGCTCGCGCCAGGTGAGCACCACCATCATCAAGCCCATACCGGCGTACAGCAGGAAGCCCGATTTGGGGGCAAATATAACCTCTTGCGCCTGACTGGTCATCGGCCCCGGCAGGCCGTAACGTCGGGCGGCGATCTCCAGCGCGACGAGGAACCCGAGGACCGCCACACCAGCCGTGGCCCACAGCACCGCCCGCGGTCGGCGCCACGCGGCGAACGATATTCTGCTGTTTAGGCGCGAAAACACCCGCGATGCTGTAGGTATCAATTGTTTGGCCGATTTGCTAGATGTGGGTTGTAAGTCACTCTTCGCACCGGATAGCACGGTTTTCCGGTGAAGGGCGGGCGATGGGGGCGCTCGTCGTGAGTTCGGATCATGCTATCCGAGCGGCGCGGGTGGGTGACATCGCGGCGCCGTATCCCCCCAGTCGGGCCTCGTAACCCCGGCGGGCCGCAGGGCCCGAGCCAACCGCGGGACCCCCTCGGGGTCGGCGGGCACCTCCGTGAGCCGACCTCGCTCGCCCATTTTTCAAAATTGCCTGAAACAAGTTCTAGTCAATGAGGTGGCGTTCGACCCGGGGGTAGGGTCCATATACCGACCCAGAAACACATTCGGACAGAACGAAAGAACGTGCGCAAATGATGGCATCCCCCACTGCCACCGAGAGCGAAACCAAGCGATCGATTACCGTACGCGCCGGAGAGGCGAGCGGTGACCGCATACGTTTGAGCGTCTACGACATGCTCATCGGGCTGGTCTACACCCCACGTACCTTTTTCTATCGCGAGACGCTCGACGGCGAAGCGCTTCGCGCCTCCCTCAGTAGAACACTGCTCAACTTCCCGATGATTTCAGGGCGCATGAAGAAGGGTCCCGACGGCCGCCTCAGCGTGCTCTGCGACGACGCCGGTGTGCGCTTCATCGAGACACACGCAACCGAGTCCATGCCGGATCACGGACCTCACCACACGGCGAAAAAGGGCATCAATCGCTATCTGAGTCAGGTCAACCCGCTCCAGGTGGTCGACGCCGACACACCGCTTTTCACGGTGAAGCTCACCCATATGAAAGGCGGCGGCTCCGTTCTGGGTGTCAACATGAATCACGCCGTGGCTGACGGATCCGCCTATATGCGGTTCATGGAGAGCTGGTCGAAGGAGCATCGGGGGCTCGAGTACCCCGCACCCGGCCACGACCGCAGCATCATCGACGCCCTCGCGGCGCCGGTCGCGGATGCCGCCCGGCCGGGCAACGACCACTTCACGGTCACCAAGCGCGGCCGGAAGTCCGCCTATGTAGCCCGCATCCTGCTGAGCAGCATCGCCAAGGTGACGACGATGGTGACCACCCGCTTCACCGCCGCCGAACTGGCCACCATGAAGGACGCCGCGATGGCCGACCTCGCGGGCACAGGGCGATGGGTATCGACCAATGACGCGCTGACCGCGCACCTCTGGAAAGTCCTCGGCGCATTGCGAGACCGCCCCGACACGAGCGAGGAAAAGCTGGGCCTCCTCGCCGACTTCCGTGCTTTCGGCGGCGGGGCCGTACCGGACGGCTACTGGGGCAACACCGTCACCAACACCCGGCCCGGGATGCCGGCAGCCGAACTGCGCTCCCGCCCTCTCGGCGAGGTCGCCACGGCGGTCCGCGCGGGCTATGCCGAGAACACTGAGGAGAAAATCCGCCAGGAAACGGCGTTCCTCTGTGCCGAATACGAGGCGGGACGCCTCAAGCGCATCCTGCCCACCATGACGCTCGACAAGTTCGAGAACACCATCGTGATCAACAACTGGTCGAAGCTCCCCTTCTACAGCCTCGACTACGGAGCGGGCACGCCCTTCTGGTACGACGTCCCGGCGCTTCCCACTCCCTGGACCGTGCTCATCGCGCCGACTCCGGCGGATGCGGCCGGTGGCCGCGATGTGCACATGGCAGTGCCCCGTGCACTGGTCCGGACCCTTCAGGAAAAGTCCTGGACCGACCGGTTCCACTGTTACGCGGATTCCGGCGAAGCCTCCGCGCTGACTTTCGGATCGCCCAAAGCCGGAGGGTGAGGAAACCGGAAGGTGAAGAAGCCGGAAGGTGCGGAAACCGGAAGACCGTGAGCCGTGGGGCCGGCGCCCCCACGGCCCGCATGAGCCCGGCCCTGTCCCCCTGTCCCCCTGTCCGGATCTCATCGGTCGCGGTCAAGGCCCCCGTGCCCCGGAACCGTCGGTTCACGTAGTGTCATGGCGTGTACGGGAGTGTCAGCGAGAAACCAGCGCCGGCCCGTGGCAACGGGCAGCGCATCCTGGTCGTCGACGATGAATCGAGAATCGCCGAACTGCTCTCGACCACCCTCGAGCTGGCCGGTTACCGGGTCGGCACCGCGGCCACCGGCGGGGAGGCGCTCGACCGGGTCGGGCGGGACCGGCCCGACCTGGTGATCCTCGATGTGATGCTGCCCGATCTGGACGGCTTCACGGTGTGCCGGCGCCTGGTCGCGGCCGACGAGAACCATCCGCCGGTGCTCTTCCTCACCGCCCGCGACTCGCTCGACTCGCTGGTCACCGGCCTCGGCATCGGCGGCAACGACTACGTCACCAAGCCGTTCCGGATCGCCGAGGTGCTGGCCCGGGTGCAGGCCCTGCTGCGCACCCGCGACCGGCGGCGGGAGGAGCCGTCGCCGACTTACGCGGATCTGGTGCTGGACGAGACGACCCGTCAGGCGCGGCGCGGGCGGCGGGCGCTGGAGCTGACCCCGGCGGAGTTCCGGCTGCTGCGCTATCTGCTGGTCAACGCGGGGCAGGTGCTCTCCAAGGAGCAGATCGGCGAGCATCTGTGGGTGGCGGACCACCGGCGCTACGGGGACAACGCCATCGAGAAGCTGGTCTCCCGCCTCCGTCACAAGGTCGACGAGGCCGGGCCCGCCCTGATCCACACCCGCCGTGGCTTCGGCTACTGGCTCGGCGGACTCGCCTCCGGATGAGCACGCACGAGCGCCACGGGCACGAGTGCTGCGGGGATGAGTGCTGCGGGCACGAGCGCTGCGGGGACGAGCTCTGTGGAAACGGCCCATCCCACGGCGAGGCCCGCGGCGAGGAGACTTACGAGCGCCAGCAGCGGCTGGAGGTCCTGCTGCACGAGCTGCGCACCTCCCTCACCACCATCCGCGGCTGGGCCGAACTCCCGCTCCAGGGGCTCAGCGACGACCCCGAGCTGATGGTGCGCGCCCTGCGCCGTATCCAGGACGAGGCCGACCATATGCACCAGGCGGTCCAGCAGGTGTTCCCCCGCGCGGACGCCTCCTGGGTACGGCCGCTGGAGACGGAGCCGGTTGATCTGCGGGACGTGGCCGACGAGGCGGTGGCGGATCTCGGGCTGCTCGACCCCGAACGCCCCATCGCCCGCGAGGACTCCGGCCGGGCGACCGTCGTCGCCGACAACCGCATGCTGCGGCACGCCGTCCGCAACCTGCTGGACAACGCGCTGCGCCACACCCCCGCCGGGTCCCCGGTGACCGTGGCGGTACGCGGCCCGGTGGCCGGGGACGGTGTCGGGGCCGGGACCGGGACCGGGACCGGCGGAATGCCGCACGTCGAGCTCTCGGTCAGCGACCAGGGGCCGGGCATGGGCCCGCAGGACATCGCCCGGCTCACCTCCCCGCGCGACGAGGACGGCCGGATCGAGCTGGGCGGCGGCATCGGCCTCACCATCGTGCGGCGGGTGGTCGAGCGACACGGCGGGGAGGTGAGCGTCAGCAGCGCACCGGGCCGCGGCACCACGGTCACCGTGGCCTTCCCCACTGTCAGCGTTTCGTCAGGAAACTGACCGGGGGGAGTCAGGTCGAGCGGGTTCGCTGGTCATCACGTCCCCGGTACGCGAAGGTTCGCGTCCCCCGTAACGCGAAGGTTCGCGTCCCCCGTAACGCCAAGACACCCGTCCCCACCAACCCGAAGGTTCACGCTCCGCTCCCATCGGAACCCCCACCCGAGGAGAGACATGACCGAGACGCTGGCAGAGACCGCGCCCGAGACGGAAGAGCCGCTTCCGGAGTTTCCGATGCCGCGGGCGGCCGGCTGCCCCTTCGCCCCTCCCCCGGCCGCACGGGCGTTGCACACCGAACGGCCGGTGGCGCGCGTACGGCTGTGGGACGGCAGCGCCCCCTGGCTGGTGACCCGGTACGCGGACCAGCGCGCCCTGCTCGCCGACCCGCGGGTCAGCGCCGAGGCCACGCTGCCCGGGTATCCGCACGCGAGCGCCGGTTTCCGCGAGAACGCCGGGCGGCGGCGGTCCTTCGTCGCCATGGACGACCCCGAGCACGCCCGGATCCGGCGGATGGTCACCGGACCGTTCGCCATCAAGCGGATCGAGGCGCTGCGGCCCGAGATCCAGAAGATCACCGACGAGCTGATCGACACCATGCTGGCCGGGCCGACCCCGGTGGACCTGGTGCGCGCGCTGGCGCTGCCGCTGCCGTCGCTGGTGATCTGCCGACTGCTCGGGGTGCCGTACGAGGACCACGACTTCTTCCAGCGGAACAGCTCGCTCCTGATCAACCGGCACTCCTCGGTCGAGGAGGTGGTCAGCGCCAACGAGGCGCTGACCGACTATCTGGACGGGCTGGTCGCCGCCAAACTCGCCGACCCGGCCGACGACATGCTCTCCGAGCTGGCCGGGCGGGTCAGGGCCGGTGAGCTGACCCGGCGCGAGGCCGCCACCATGGGCGTACTGCTGCTGGTCGCGGGCCATGAGACCACCGCCAACATGATCGCCCTCGGCACCGTGGCCCTGCTGGAGAACCCCGACCAGCTCGCCGTCCTGCGGGAGACCGAGGACCCGAAGGTGATCGCCCGGGCCGTCGAGGAGCTGCTGCGCTATCTGACGATCGTGCACAACGGCCGTCGCCGGGTCGCGCTCGAGGACATCGAGATCGGCGGCGAGACCATCCGCGCCGGGGAGGGGATCATCGTCTACACCGGCACCGGCAACTGGGACGCGGAGGTCTTCGCCGAGCCCGACCGGCTGGACATCGGCCGCGACGCCCGCCGCCACATTGCGTTCGGCTTCGGCGTCCACCAGTGCCTGGGCCAGCCGCTGGCCCGGATGGAGCTCCAGGTGGTCTACGGCACGCTCTACCGCCGTATCCCCACCCTGCGGCTGGCCACCGGAATCGACCAACTACCGTTCAAAGAGGACGGTTTGGTCTACGGCGTCTACGAGCTGCCCGTCACCTGGACGTCATGAGCGGCGAAGGCGAGGGCGACGGCAGCGGCGAAGGCAAGGGAGTCACCATGCGTGTGGAAGTCGATGTGCCCAAGTGTGTGGCGTCGGGGCAGTGCGTGATGATCGCACCCGATGTGTTCGACCAGCGGGAGGAGGACGGCATCGTGGTCCTGCTGGACGAACAGCCCGCGCCCGAACTCCACGCCGATGTACGGGAGTCCGCGGTGGTCTGCCCGGCGGCGGCGATACGGGTGGTCGAGAAGTGAAGCACGTGGTGGTGGTCGGTGGCTCCGCCGCCGGTCTGGCGGCGGCGGAGACGCTGCGCCGGGAGGGCTACGAGGGCACGCTCACGCTCATCGGCGATGAGCCGTACCACCCGTACGACCGGCCACCGCTGTCCAAGCAGATCCTCGGCGGCCAGTGGGAGCCCGACCGGGTGCCGCTGCGCGCCCCCGCCGATCTGGACGCGCTCGGCCTCGAACTGCGCCTCGGCGTCGCCGCGACCGGGCTCGACCTCGCGGGCCGCACGGTCGCGCTGGCCGATGGGGCGCGGGTGCCGTACGACGGCCTGGTCATCGCCACCGGCGTCCGCCCGCGCCGGCTGCCCGGCGACGGCGGGGAGCGGGCGCATGTGCTGCGCACCCTGGATGACGCCCTGGCCCTGCGGGACCGGCTGGGCCCGGGGCGGCGGCTGGCGGTGGTCGGCGCCGGGTTCCTCGGCGCCGAGGCGGCCGCCGTCGCCCGGGGGCTGGGCGCGGAGGTCACGCTGCTGGAACCGGCGCCGGTGCCGCTGGCCCCGGCGGTCGGCGAGCGGGTCGGCCGGATGCTCGCCCAGGCCCACCACGACCACGGCGTGGATCTGCGCACCGGGGTGGCGGTGGCCGAGGTGGCCGACGGCGGGGTGCGGCTGACGGACGGCACGCTCGTCGAGGCCGACGAGGTGCTGGTCGCGATCGGCTCGGTGCCCAACACCGGCTGGCTGGAGGGCAGTGGGCTCACCCTGGGCGACGGCCTGGAGTGCGATGAGTACAGCGCCGCCGCGCCGGGTGTGTACGGCGCGGGGGATGTGGCCCGCTGGCACAATCCGCTGTTCGGCACGGCGATGCGGATCGAGCACCGGACCAACGCCACCGAGCAGGGCATGGCCGTGGCCCGCAACCTCCTCCGCCCGGACGAGCGGCGGCCGTTCGCCCCGGTGCCGTACTTCTGGTCCGACCAGTACGACTTCCGGATCCAGGCGCACGGGTATCTGCGCGGCCATGAGGAGGTCGCGGTGGTGGAGGGCGAGCCGGCGGAGCGGAAGTTCCTGGCCGTCTACCGCGCCGGGGACCGGGTGGCCGGTGTGCTGGCCGTCGGGATGCCGCCGAAGGCGGTGCGTACGTGGCGGCAGGCGGTCGCGACGCGGGCCGCGTGGCGGGACGCGGTGGGGGAGCTGCTGCCGGATGGGGCGTAGCGGGTAGGCCGTCTCCCGGCATGGCCCGCGCCCGGAAAATCGCCGGGCGGGCCGCGCCGGGCCTTGCTACGGTGAGCGGCATGAAGCGCGCTGCGATGACGACGACGCCGGAGAGTGTCCCGGCGCGCTGATCGATGTTCTGATCTGAAGCCCCGGGGCGAGTGCCCCGGGGCTTCGCCGTGCGGTCACTCGCCTCACCTTGACAAGGAGACCGCGATGTCCGACCACCGCAAGCTGGGCCGTGAACTGGGCCTGTTCGACACCGACCCGCTGATCGGCGCGGGCCTGCCGTACTGGCTGCCCGACGGCGCGACCGTACGGCACGCCCTGGAGGAGTACATCCGCGCCGCCGAGCGGCGGGCGGGCTACCGGCATGTGTACTCGCCGGTGCTCGGCAAACGGGAGCTGTACGAGCTGTCGGGGCACTGGCAGCACTACAGCGACGACATGTTCCCCCCGATGGATCTGGGCGCGGAGCAGGTCGTACTGCGCCCGAGCCTGTGCCCCCACCACGCGGTCATCTACCGCTCCCGCGGCCACAGCTACCGCGAACTGCCGCTGCGCGTGGCCGAGTTGGGCGGGATGTACCGCTCGGAACTGTCCGGGGTGCTCGGCGGGCTGACCCGGGTCCGGGCCATCCAGCTCAACGACGCCCATATCTTCTGCACCCTGGACCAGGTCGCCGACGAGGCGGGGGCGGCCCTGGAGATGATCCGCCGGGCGTACGAGGCACTCGGCATCACCCCGGCCCGCTATCGGCTCTCCCTCCCCGGCCCCGGCGGCAAGTACGTCGCCGCGCCCGAGCTGTGGCGCCGTTCGACCGCCCTGCTGACCGACGTCCTGGACCGCTCCGGGCTGCCGTACGAGGCGGTGGAGGGCGAGGCCGCGTTCTACGGCCCCAAGATCGATGTACAGGTCGCCGACGGCGCCGGCCGCGAGTCCACCCTGTCCACCGTCCAGGTCGACTTCCACCAGCCCGAGCGGTTCGATCTGCACTACATCGGCCCGGACGGCGCCCGGCACCGCCCGGTCATGGTCCACCGCAGCATCATCGGGAGTGTGGAGCGGGCCGTGGCCCATCTCATCGAGCAGCACGGCGGGGCCTTCCCCGCCTGGCTGGCCCCCACTCAGCTGGTGGTCCTGCCGATCTCCGAGGCCGAGCTGGCGCGGGCCGAGGAGCTCGTCCGGCGGTGCGATGAGCTCGGCCTGCGCGCGGAGCTCGCCGGACCGGACCGCGGCACCCTGGGCGCCCGCATCCGGGAGGCCCGCCTCGTCCCGTACCAGGCCGTCGTGGGCGCCCGGGAGGCCGCCGACGGCCGGGTGGCCCTGCGACTGCGGGACGGCCGCCGACTGGATCCGCGACCGGTCGGTGAGGTGCTGGCCCGGATCGACGCGCTGGTGAAGTCGCAC
>NZ_JAAAYH010000132.1:0-20147 GCF_018035285.1 Streptomyces sp. MK37H
GCACGACGGCCGGGGGCGTGGCCGCGCCCGGGCGGGCACGACGGCGGGGCGCCGTCGCCGGGCGTCCGGAGAGGGGAGGGTGGTGACGGGTCATCTCACTCTCCTCCGCCCGCCAGGTCGGTCTCGTCCGCCGCGCCCGCGGTGCCCGTGACCGTCCAGGGGAAGTCGGCGGCGCCCGGGAAGAGGATCGGGACGTGGAGCCTGACCGTGGCCTTGTAGACCGTGCCGTCGCCGCCGCCGCAGTCGATGTCGGCGGTCCAGGAGCCGGGGATGTCCTTCGCGGCCGCGTCCTGGCAGGCGCCCGCGCCCTTGGCGGCGCCCGCGCGGGCGCCCTTGTCGGCGGAGTTGCCCGCCAGTGAGTAGGTGTAGCCCACCAGCACCAGCTGCCAGATGACCGCGAGCACGATCAGGGCCAGCGGCAGGACGCCGAGGAACTCGACCGTCACCTGACCGCGGTCGCCGCCGCCCCGCTTGCGCAGGAAGCCCCTGGTGGACGGCGGGGCGATCTCGTTCAGCGCGTCGGTGCCGTCACCCACGCTGCCCTGCGCCGGGTCGCCGCCCGCCGCTATGGCATGGCGCCGCCGCAGCCCCGGCAGGGCGCGCTCGCCGCCGCCCCCGGCCGCGTGTCCGCCCCGGTGGCCGGCGCGGCGGCCACCGCCCGGGGGCGCCGCCTCCACCAGGCCCAGCTCACCGGCCAGCCCCCACAGCGCCTGCTTGACGGCCGACTTGGCGTCCAGGTCGTGCATCCGGCCCGAGTCGACGGCGGGTTGCAGCTCCTTGAATCCGGCCGGGATCGCCGTGCGCGCCACCGTCGTGCCGGTGGCCCGCTGGACCAGCTGCGGCTGGATCTCCGCGCTGCGGGAGTGCCGGTTGACCACGGTCACGGTCTCCTCCGCCTTGCGGATCTGGAGCCGGTCCCACAGCCGGACCATGCGCTTGGCGGCGCGCACCGCGACCACGTCCGGGGTGGTCACCAGCAGCGCGATGTCCGCGAGCTCCACGGCGGCGGCGCCCGCGGAGGTCATCTGCGTACCGCAGTCGACGATTACGACCTCGAAGCGCGACCGCAGCGCGCCGATGACCTGGCGGGCGGTGCCGTCGGTCACCTCCTCGCCGCGCTCGCCCTCGCCCGGCGCGAGCAGCAGCCCGAGCCCGGTCTGGTGGGTGAACACCGCGTCCTGGAGCACCCGCGGCGAGATGTCGTTGATCTGCGCCAGATCGGCGATCGAGCGCCGGAACTGGACATCGAGGTACGAGGCGATGTCCCCGGACTGGAGGTCCATGTCGACCAGCGCGACCTTACGGCCCGCGGCCCGCGCGGCGAGCGCGAGCTGTACGGCGGTCACGGTGGTGCCCACCCCGCCCTTGGCGCCCGCGACCGCGACCAGCTTGCCGCCGGGTCCGGCGGGATACGGATCGCCGCCGCCCCCGAGATGGCGCCGCACGCCGGTGGCCCACTGGGCGGCGCCCTGGACTCGGGCCGCCAGCTCCTCGTACGCCAGCGGTATCCCGGCGATGCCGCGGGCCCCGGCGTCCATGGCGGCCGAGTACAGCGCGGGTCCCGCGTCGGCGGTCACCAGCACCACGCCCACCGCCGGGAAGCGCAGCGCGATCTCGCGGATCAGCTCCAGCGCCGGGGCCGGGCCGATGCGCTCATGGACGAGGACGACCTCCGGCAGCTCCTCCAGGGAGGCGGCGGCCAGCGAGGCGAGGGTGTCGAGCAGCTGGGTCGAGTCGCCCACCGGCGCCGACGGTTCGACACCGGGCAGCTGGCCGAGCAGCCCGCTGAGGGAGTGGGCGGCGTCGGGGTCGCCGACGGCCGGCAGAAGTCTGATCGTCACCGCGGCACCTCCTCACTCATTTGTCGCCGTCGAGGGTGTAGGTGCGGTCGTCGGGGTCTATGGAAGGGCCCCCGCCGGGCGCGACCAGCGCGAGCCGCACATGCGAGGCGAATGACTCGGCGTACGCGACGCGCTGGGCGTTCCTGGTGTCGAGCGCGAAGGTGATCGGCACGGCCTCGTTGATCCGCCGCTTGTCGTCCTGGTCGGGCTCCAGGGCGGTGATCTTGCCGAGGTCGAGCACCTCGGCGCCCGCGACGATCAGCTTGGAGACCGGCTTCTCGCCCTGGGTGCTGCCCTCGAAGGTGGCGTAGATGTTGACCCGCGCCCCTGGAGTGATCTTGCCCGCGACGCCGGTCGCCGCGTCGACCATGATCGCGATCTCCTGCTGCCCGGGCTTCAGGGCGGGCCGGTTCACGATCATGTCGCGCTGGAGCAGCGACCCCTTGGTCAGCTGGGTCACCGCGATCTTCCCGCGTAGCTCGTCGAGATCGGTGACGGCGGTGGACGGCACATAGCGCTTGGGCATCGAGACCTTCTCGAACTCCCCGGCTTCCAGCGCCTTGTACGGCTTGACGTCCGAGGTGAGCTTGTAGGCCGTGGTCTCGGGGCCGACCTTCGACTCCACGTCGTTGACGACGGAGAGGACTCCGGCGAAGGCGCCGACGGCGCACAGGACCGACAGGAGCAGCAGGATGACTCCGCGGCGCTGGCGTGAATTCATGGGTCGCACAACCTCGTTCGGGGACGTTACCGGCTGGTCAGGGCGGGACGTTGGGACGTGAGCAGTGCGGGGATCTCATCGCCGCGGGCCACCGGGCAGGAGCAGAAGGCGCAGCGGTCGCCGATGAGTTCGAAGCCGCACCAGTGGCATTCCTCTCTCCGTACGGAGGCCACGAGCTGGTAGAGGACCGTGAGGTCGGGGATGGCCGCGGCGAACTCGATCAGCTTCGGGGTGCCCCACCAGCGCGCCGACTCGGCGGGCAGCGGCACCTCCGCCACACCGCGTACGCCCCAGGCGGGGGCGAGGGCGCCGGTGACCCAGTCGTCGTGGCCCGCGCCGCCGTCACCGTAACCATGGCTGCTGAGCTGGCCCCGGGCGATCGTCATGGAGGTGGCGTACCCGGGGGCGGGCAGCTCGGTCGCGCCGCCGACCTTGACCAGGTGCGGGGTGGGGTGGGCGAGCACGCCGAAGTGGGCGCCGGGCACCCAGGACTTGACGTGCGAGGTGAGGCTGACCGGGACCCGGTCCAGCTTGGCGACGCTGCCCAGCAGGGCGCCCGCGTGGATGTAGTGGGAGAGCAGCCGGGCGGCGCACGCCAGGACGCCGGGGCTGAAGTCGGATATGGACAGCTGGCGCAGCTGACGGGCTAATACGGCGACGGCCAGCGGGGGCAGTTCGAGCGGCAGCAGCGCCATCCGGTCGCTCTCCAGGACGGAGCGCACGGTGTGGAGCCTGCGGACCACGGCCGCGGGGGTCGCGGCGGGGTAGAGCACGACAAGATAACCCTGCTGGTCGAGGAGGGTCGCGACCTCGGCGAGGGCGTCGTCGAGTGACTGTGCGTCCGGCGGGCGGAGCACGACGGCCGACGGGGTCTGCCCGTCGGGCGGCGGAAGCACCAGCTCGCGGCCGGTGACTGCTATCGCGGTGGGCACGTCGGCTACCCCGTCTCACATCGGCGCCGAGCGGCGGCGGCCGCAGGTCGTTACTGCCCCTGTCTCGTTACTGCCCCTGTCCTGGTGCGTCGTCACTTTATCCACGAAAACGGCGTGAGAGAACAGTTCCTCTGGGTTACGCACTCCAGGCCCGATCCTTCAGTGCGCGCATCCCCTTGACAAGGGCATTGGTCTGGACCACGTTACGTTCACACGGTGGCCACCGTCCGCAATCTCCTCCTTCACGCCGGCTTCCCAACGGATTCCCCCACGGAGGCAGTCATGGACCGTGCCCCACACCCCCGCACCACCCGACTCAGACGCAACATCGCCCGGCTGACCGGCGCGTTCACCGCAACCGCGCTGGGCGCGACCGCACTTGTCGCCCTCGGCGGCACCGCATCGGGCGCCACCTCAAGCGCCACCTCGCGCGCCGCCCAGGGCACCGCCTCAAGTGCCGCGGCCGCCAACCTCGCCCAGAACCCCGGCTTCGAGTCCGGCCTCAGCGGCTGGACCTGCTCGGCGGCGAGCGGCACCACGGTCGCGAGCCCCGTCCACAGCGGCTCGGCCGCCCTCAAGGCCACCCCGGCGGGCTCGGACAACGCCCGCTGCGCCCAGACCGTGGCCGTCAAGCCCAACTCCTCGTACACCCTCAGCGCCTGGGTCCAGGGCAGCTATGTGTACCTCGGCGCGAGCGGCACCGGCACCACCGACGTCTCGACCTGGACGCCCTCCGCGACCGGCTGGCAGCAGCTCAGCACCAGCTTCACCACCGGCGCCGGCACCACCTCGGTGACCGTCTACACCCACGGCTGGTACGGCCAGCCCGCCTACTACGCCGACGACATCAGCCTGACCGGCCCCGGCGGCGACCCCGGCGACCCGGTGCCGGGCGCGCCGAGCGGGCTCAAGGCCGGCGCCGTCACCTCGTCCTCCGTCGATCTGTCCTGGTCCCCGGTCACCGGGGCGACCGGCTACAACGTCTACCGCGACGGCTCCAAGGTGCAGTCGGTCGGCGGCACTTCCGCGACCGTGACCGGGCTGTCGCCGTCCACCTCGTACCAGTTCCAGGTCACCGCCACCAACGCGGCGGGCGAGTCGCCCAGGTCGGCCGCCGTCACCGGCACCACCTCCGCCGGAAGCGGCGGGGGCGGGGGCGGCACCGTGCCCAAGCACGCGGTCACCGGCTACTGGCAGAACTTCAACAACGGCGCGGCCGTGCAGAAGCTGCGCGAGGTCCAGGACCAGTACGACATCATCGCGGTGGCGTTCGCGGACGCCACCGGCACCCCCGGAGCGGTCGACTTCACCCTCGACCCCGCCGTCGGCTACGGCAGCGAGCAGCAGTTCAAGGACGACATCAAGGCCAAGCAGGCGGCCGGGAAGTCCGTCGTGATCTCCATCGGCGGCCAGAACGGCACGGTCTCGATCAACGACTCGACCTCCGCCGACAACTTCGCCAACTCCGTCTACGCCCTGATGCGCGAGTACGGCTTCAACGGCGTCGACATCGACCTGGAGAACGGCCTCAACGCCACCTATATGACCCAGGCGCTGCGCTCCCTGTCGGCGAAGGCCGGGTCCGGCCTGGTGATCACCATGGCCCCGCAGACCATCGACATGCAGTCCACGTCCAACGCCTACTTCCAGACGGCGCTGAACATCAAGGACATCCTGACGGTGGTCAATATGCAGTACTACAACAGCGGCTCGATGCAGGGCTGCGACGGCAAGGTCTACTCACAGGGCTCGGTCGACTTCCTCACCGCCCTCGCCTGCATCCAGCTGGAGGGCGGGCTGTCCCCGTCCCAGGTCGGCCTCGGCCTGCCCGCCTCGACGCGCGGCGCGGGCAGCGGCTATGTCTCCCCGACGGTCGTGAACAACGCCCTGGACTGTCTGGCCCGCGGTACGAACTGCGGCTCCTTCAAACCGTCCCGGACCTACCCTGGTCTGCGCGGCGCGATGACCTGGTCCACCAACTGGGACGCGACGGCGGGTAACGCGTGGTCGAACGCGGTGGGCCCCAAGGTCCACGGTCTGCCATAGCGTGACGCGGCCCCGTTCGCGGGGAGGGGCCAAGGGGGCCGGGAGCGCGACCGCTCTTGGCCCCCTCATCCGCATTTTTCACCCTCACGTGCAGGGAAGACGTCGTGCGGGCTTGACAACGCTATTGGTCTGGACCACCTTATACGCACGCCACAGGGGCCCCTGAACGCGCACTGGCACCACCTCCCCCACATCCCCCCACGTACGGAGGCTGTCGTGGTACGCGCACAGTTCACCAAGCGGCTGCTCGGAGCCGCCGCAGTCGTCGCCCTCGCCGCAGGAGGGCTCATATCCGCCGGCTCGGCCAACGCGTCCGAGGAGCACCCGGACGCGGGGCAGCACGCCGCCGCCGTCCCCGAGCACGCCGTCACCGGCTACTGGCAGAACTTCGACAACGGCGCGACGAAGCAGAAGCTCTCGGACGTCCCGGACGACTACGACATCATCGCGGTGGCCTTCGCCGACGCCACCGGCTCCCCCGGAGCGGTCGACTTCAAGCTCGACCCCGCCACCGGCTACAGCGACGAGCAGCAGTTCAAGGACGACATCAAGGCCAAGCAGGCGGCCGGGAAGTCCGTGATCATCTCCGTCGGCGGCGAGAAGGGCACCATCTCGGTCAGCGACGACGCCTCGGCGGACGCCTTCGCCTCCTCCATCACCGGCCTGATGGACAAGTACGGCTTCGACGGCGTCGACATCGACCTCGAGAACGGCGTCAACTCCACGTACATGACCAAGGCCCTCAAGGCCGTCCACGACAAGAAGAGCGATGTCGTGGTCACCATGGCGCCGCAGACGATCGACATGCAGTCGGCGTCCACCGAGTACTTCAAGACCGCCCTGGGGATCAAGGACTTCCTGACGGTGGTCAACATGCAGTACTACAACAGCGGCTCGATGCAGGGCTGTGACGGGAAGGTCTACTCGCAGGGCTCGGTCGACTTCCTCACCGCCCTCGCCTGCATCCAGCTCGAGAACGGCCTCGACCCGTCCCAGGTGGGCATCGGCGTGCCCGCCTCCACCAGCGGCGCTGGCTCCGGCCATGTCGAGCCGGGCGTCGTCAACGACGCCCTGGACTGCCTCGCCAAGGGCTCCGGCTGCGGCTCCTTCAAGCCGTCCAAGACCTACCCCGGCATCCGTGGCGCGATGACCTGGTCCACCAACTGGGACGCGGCCAACGGGAACGCCTGGTCGAAGGCGGTCGGCCCGCACGTCCACGGGCTGTAGGCCCGGCGGGCTTCAGCCCTACAGGGCGCGAACGACAGTTCGTCGTACGCCGGTGCGCCCCGCCCATGGCAGGCGGGGTGCACTGGCGTACGGGTGTTCGCTAGGGCTTGGGCAGCACACAGCCCGCCAGGTTGAGGTCGATCTTGTTGCCGGTGGTCACGCACTTGGTGATGGAGTAAGTCTCCTGGGCGTAGTTGATGCCCTGGCGCACCGTCACCGTGCCGTTCTCGTCCACCTCGCACGGGTTGTTGAGGGTGCAGCGGCCGCCGTCCTCGTTGCCCGTGTTGTTGACGGCCACGACCTTGCCGGACGCCGGGTCGACGACGGGAGAGCCCGACGTTCCGCCGATCGTGTTACAGGCGGAGGTGTAGCGGACCGAGTCCTTCCAGGTCCAGTCCCCCTCCTTAAGGCGATATGCAAATCCGTCGATATTGCAGGAGTAGATCTTCTTCCAGTAACCGGAGACCACATTGATGGCGGAGCCCTGGGTCGGGTGGCTGTCCGACAGCTGCAGTGCCTTGATGCCGTACGACGACTGGATCTGGGCGTACGTGGACGTCAGCTGGTACAGCGAGATGTCGGTGTCGGTCATCGTCGCGTACGCGACCTTGCTCGCCCGGACGGTGCCGGCCCGGCCGCCCGAGGCGGTCAGCAGGGTGAAGCTCCGACTGGACGGCTGGTCGACGATCACCTCTCCCGCGCCGGGGAAGCCGCTCTCCAGGCAGTGGCCGTTGGAGAGGACGAGCGCGGGGTCGCTGTCGGCCGAGCCCGGCGTGCGGACGACGGAGCCGGAGCAGTTGCTGAGCGCCACCGTGCCCGCGAAGTCGACCGCCTTCGGGGCCTTGGCGGAGACCTTGGCGGGGGCCTTGGCCGGGGCCTTGGCGGGGGACGCGGCCGTCGCGGGCGCCGCGCCCGCGCCGACGAGGGTCGCGCCGCCCAGTAACAGGGCCGAGAGCACACCGACGAGAGGTCTGTTCATGCGGGGGGTTCCTTCCCTCGATGAGAGATTCCTTCGGCTTCGACCATTTCCCACCCTTGCGCATGTCATGCGCATGGCCGAACACTGGCGCAGCAGTCGCTCGCCCTTAACCCCCCAGGAGATGTCATGCGACGTCGCATCAGCGGTAGACGGGCCACCGCCCTCACCGCCTTGCTCACCCTCGCACTCGCCGCACCCATGGCAGCTCAGGCCGACGATCCCAGCCCACGGCCCGGCACCGAGCGCACCGCCCCATCGGCCGGCCGGGCCGCCGCCGACCAGGACGTGCGGCAGTACGAGGTCTCCGGCCCCGCCACCAAGGCCGACCGCTCCGCGGTCGCCGCCACCGGGGTGTCCATCGACGAGGTGGACGCCCGCTCCCTGGTCGTCACCGCCGACCCGGCGCAGGCCAAGCGGCTGCGCGCGCTCGGCTACCGGCTCACCGCGCTCCAGGGCCCGCCCGACCGCAATGAGGGCAGGTCGGCCAAGCCGTTTGACTTCCCGTCATCCGATGCGAAGTACCACAACTACGCCGAAGCGAACGCCGAGATCAACGCGGCGGTGGCCAAGTATCCGTCGATTCTCAGCAAGCGCGTCATCGGAAAGTCGTACGAGGGCCGCGACATCGTCGCCCTCAAGATCAGCGACAACGTGGCCACGGACGAGAGCGAGCCCGAGGTCCTCTTCACCGCCCATCAGCACGCCCGTGAGCACCTTACGGTGGAGATGGCGCTCTATCTGGTGCGGCAGTTCACCGAGGGCTACGGCAGCGACTCCCGGATCACAAACGCCGTCAACGGCCGGGAGATCTGGATCGTCCCCGACGTGAACCCGGACGGCGGCGAGTACGACATCGCCACCGGCTCCTACCGAAGCTGGCGCAAGAACCGCCAGCCCAACTCCGGCTCCTCGGCCATCGGCACCGACCTCAACCGCAACTGGGACTTCAAGTGGGGCTGCTGCGGCGGCTCCTCCGGCTCGCCCAGCTCGGAGACCTACCGCGGCCCCCGCGCCGCCTCCGCCCCCGAGGTGAAGGTCGTCGCCGACTTCGCGCGCAGCCGGGTCGTCGACGGCAAGCAGCAGATCAAGGCCGCGATCGACTTCCACACCTACAGCGAACTGGTGCTGTGGCCCTTCGGCTGGACGTACGACGAAACCACCACCGGCATGACGCGGGACGACTACGACGCCTTCGCCGCGGTCGGCAAGAAGATGGCCGCGAGCAACGGCTACACCCCCGAGCAGTCGAGCGAGTTGTACATCACCGACGGCGCGATCGACGACTACCTGTGGGGCAACCAGAAGATCTTCGCCTACACCTTCGAGATGTACCCGACCTCCTCCGGCGCCGGCGGCTTCTACCCGCCCGACGAGGTCATCGACCGCGAGACCAGCCGCAACCGCGACGCGGTGCTCCAACTCGTGGAGAACGCGGACTGCATGTACCGGTCCATCGGCAAGGAATCGCAGTACTGCACCGGAACCTGAGCCAGGCCGCACGGCCCGACGCGAGCGCCGTCCCGGCGGGGAGCCCACCGGGACGGCGCCTCACGAGGGCCCCGAGCGTGGTCGTCAGCCGTCGTTCTCCGCCGACGGGATGTAGGCGCCCGGCACGTCCTGAGGAGCGTAGATCTTCTTCTCACCCGGGTACGGCTTCGCCCAGTTGTGCGTCTCGTACCACGTGAGGTGGTTCATCTGGGCGGGGGGAGCGTAGTCCGGAACGGCGTTGGGACCGGTCAGCCGCTGCTTCGACTTCCACTGGTCCCACTCGGCGGCGACGTTCTTCATGTCCGCCGGCACCGAGGCCGACGGCACGGCCGCCGCCTTCGGGCTCTGCGCCGCGGGGGTGTCCAGACCACAGGACGGCGCGGTCTTCACACCGTCGGTCAGCGAGGTCCGGTTGGGCAGCACCTTGAACGGCGTGAAGTCCGGGCGCTGGGTGAACGCCGAGGCCATCGGGGTGGCCGCGGTGTCCTTCTGGTTCATCGGCTGGATCCCGAGGATCTGCTCGATGGTCCGCACCATGTTGATCTGCGAGTAGTAGTGGCTGTCCACCGTGGAGTGCTTGGCCCAGGGGCTGATGACCTGGACCGGGGCACGGTGGCCGTCGACGTGGTCGAGACCCGCCTGGGAGTCGTCCTCGACAACGAAGATCGCCGAGTCCTTCCAGTACTTGCTGTGCGAGATCTTGTCGACGATCTGCCCCACGGCGAGGTCGTTGTCCGCGACCTGGGAGGCAGGGCTCACCGGGCCACCGGTGTGGTCGCTGGAGAGCCAGAACATGTTCAGGTTCGCCGGTCCGTTCTTCTCGAAGTCCTGCTTCCAGATCTGTGCCCGGTAGACGTCCGGGACGCTGGTGTCGAACTTCGGGAAGCCGTGCACCGACACGTCGTTGAGCGACGGGATGGGCGAGCTCGAGTTCAGCGGGTAGGCGGTGTCCTGACCGGTCGCGGCCATGTTCTTGGTGTCGCAGTAAAGGTTCTGCCAGCTGGCGCCCGACGGCTTGGTCAGGAATTGCTGGAACTCACCGAAGTTCCGGACGGACTTGCCGGCCGCCTGCGCACCGGTCCAGATGAAGCCGGTCTTCTGGTGGCCGAGGGCGTCGTCCTCGGTGTCGTAGCTGCGGGTGTACTCACCGGCGGAGGACTCGGTGTACTCCGGGTTGTCGGACTGCATCAGCCAGTTGTGACCCTCGGCGGAGTTGGTGCCGATGTCGTACGTGTTGTCGTACAGGCCGAACTGCTTGGCCAGGGCGTGCTGGTTCGGCGTGACGTTCTCGCCGAACTCGGTCAGCGACGGGTCGCCGTTGCCCTTCGGCATGTCACCGAAGACCTGGTCGTAGGTCCGGTTCTCCTTGACGAGCAGGAAGACGTGCTTGATCGTCGAGGGGTCGCCGAGCTTGACCGGGACCGGCACCGGCTTGGCCGGGGTGCCGTCGGACTTCTTGAGCGACTCGCCGTCCCAGCCGTTCTGCTTGAAGACCTTGCCGGTGTAGGACCTGATCACGCTGTCGTCGGGCAGCGTGAACCGCTGCACGCTCGACGTCGTGTCGTGGGTGCCGTGACCGCCGGTGGCCTTACGGCGGGCGTCGATGCCTCGGGTGTTGGAGACGTACACCTGGTTGCCGGAGGTGGTGATCTCCGAGGGGAAGTAGTCCGTGGGGAGCAGGCCGACGTAAGAGACCGGCTCCTGTGCGGAGGTGTACTTGTAGACGGCGACGGCGTTGGCGCGGCCGAGGGTCACCAGCAGGTGGCCGTCGTCGGTGAGGGTCACCGCGTCGGGCTCGTAGCCCACCCGGGACTTGGCCCACGGCTGGGTGGAGATGGTCTGGACGACCTTGTCCTTCGCCGTGTCGATGACCGACACGTTGTTGTCGGCGGTGTTGGTGACGAACACCACGCCGTTCTTGGCGTATACGGCGGTCGGGTGCAGACCGACCTCGATGCTGGAGACCGCGGCGTCCTGGTTCGCCAGGTCGATGACGCTGACCGTGCCGCTGGTGGTGGCAGCGGTCTTCTGGTCGGCGAGTACCTGCGTACCGTACGAGTTGATCGTGGGCTCGCCGGGCTTGGCCGGGCGACCGCCCTCGTTACTCACGTAGAGCTTGTTGCCGACGACGGCCATGCCACGCGGGGCGTTGCCCACGTTCCAGCTCTGCTTGATGGTCCCGGTCGCGGCGTCGATGGCGACGACCCGGTTCTGGCCGTTGACCGCGGAGTACACGGTCTTGCCATCGGCCGCGAACACGGCCGCGCCCACCAGGGCACGCTTGGAGCCGTCCGCCGGGATGGTGACGGTCCGCGGGCCGGAGACGCCGCCGTCCGCGTTCACGGTGAACACGGTGTAGCCGTCCGGCTGGCCCAGCCACAGCTGCTTGCCGTCGGGCGAGTACGTCGGGCCTTCCTGGCCCACGTTGTTGCCGCTGATGCGGGGGTTCGACGACGCGGCGTTGCTGACGAGCTGCTGCGTCTTCCAGCTCTTCAGGTCCACGATGGCCAGGGCCGCGCCACCGTCGGTGACCGAGGCGGCCATGTGCGTGCCGTCCGGGCTGACCGAGGACGACATGATCTTGCCCTGGTTGATGACAAGACGGTCGCCGTACGGGGCGATGTACTGGTTGCTGGAGACGACCTGGCCGTTCTCGGTGACCTGACCGACCTGGTCCGTGCCGAACTGGTGGGTCTGCGCGAGCGCCGTGCCGGCGGCCACGAGGGCGACGGCAGTGGTGCCCGCCGTCAAAAGCGGTATCCGGCGGCCGATGCGTCTACTGATGAGGCTGATCCGAGCTTCCTCGACGAGCTTGCGGCGGCGAGTCACCTGCATGGGGTTTATCCCTTCGGGGTGGTGTCGAGCAGTTCGACGTTGCCGTCGAACTGCCACAGCGGGTTCGGCGCGTCCCCATCGGGGGTCCGCACCAGGAAGTAGCCGTTCACTTCCTTCGGTCCATCGCCATCGGCCATGAACCGGCCGTCCGGAGTGACGTCGAGTTGGTAGATGGCCTGTCCTGGGGCCTCAACGCCGGGAAGATGCCAGGTCACGACGCAGCGCCAGTCGTTGCCCGGGCCTTCCGCCGCGACCCTGGTGCTTCCCTTGTTGCACGACGCCGTGGTCTTCAACTGGGCCTCGGTGACGGCGGGTCGGTTGAGTTGGTCGGTCTGCATGCGGTACAGGTGCGCGAACGCCGTGGCGAGTGAGCGCTGCACCTTGTCCTGCTCGATCCCGGAGCCCGTCGCCGAGGTCGTCGCGGCGACGACCGCGAACGACGCGGCGGCCACCCCGACGAGCGGCAGGACTCCGACGGTGATCGCGCGGCGGCCCGAACCGTCGTGGGCCAGGTTGGTGAAGTCGCGCCGTACGAAGAGCACATACGCCAGCGCCGTCGCGACCACGGCCCATACGAGGCTGACGACGATGCCGATCAGCAGCGGGCCGAGTTGCTGGGGGCTGGTGAACAGACCGTTCCAGGAGATGAGGGCGTAGCTCGGCAGGGCGACGCGCACGGCCACCGGAAGCGGCAGCATCTGGGCGACCGCCATCGCGAGCGAGACGAGCACGGGCACCAGCAGCCCCATCGGGGACCGTCCCAGCGTGACCGACCCGAGGAAGCCGAGTGCGGCGAGCGCCAGGGTCGGGGCGAGGACGCAGACCCAGGAGAGCAGGACCTGGACGGCGGCGTCCGACGGTGCCAGGAGATGGCCGTCGAGACCGACCAGCGGCTGGTTGCCGACCACGAGGAGGCCGCCGACGGTGCTGGAGACCGCGAGCCCGGCCACGAGCAGCAGCAGGACGGTGAGACTGGCCACCGCCTTCGCCATGAAGATCCGCCGGGGCGAGCGGACCGCGACGAGCAGATGGCGCCAGGTGCCGAGCCGGTCCTCGGAGGCGAACACATCACCGGCCACGACCGAGGTCAGCAGCGGGAGCGCCCAGGTCCCCGCGAAACCGAGCATCACCAGCGGCCCGGCCCACCCGGAGGCGAGCATCCAGCGCCCGAAGAGGGTGTCGACGGGAAGCGTGCTCTGCTGGCTCACCCCGGCGACGAAGAGGGCGGGAGCGATCCAGCAGGCGAGGACCAGCAGGCGGATCCGCCACTGGGAGACGAGTTTGACGAACTCGAAGCGACAAGCGCGGGTGACGGGGACGCGACGGCCCCCGGTCACCCGCTCGGGTTCCCGTTCCCGGCTCTGGGTGAGGGTCGCGGTCATCTGCCCGCCTCCTGCTGTTCGGTGAGGGCGAGAAACGCGGCTTCGAGCGGCGACACCACGGGAGTGAGCTCGCGCAGCGCGACGCCCCGCTCCACGAGCCGCGCCACGAGTTGGTCGAGGGCGGGCACCAGGGCGCGTACGACGAGCGGTTCGGCGTCCCGCCGTACCCCGGCTTCGTCGACGACCTGGATACCCGGCGCGTCGTCCGCCAGCCGGCGCGCGGCCCGCGGGTCGGAGGTGAGCAGCCGGTAGTCGAGTTCACGGTTCTCGGTGGCCAGCTTGGTCAGCGGGCCGGAGAAGACGACGCGTCCGGCGGCGAGGATGGTCACCTCGGAACACAGCGCCTCGAGGTCGTCCATGTTGTGGCTGGAGAGCACCACGGCGGTTCCGTCGGCCGCGAGCCGGCTGAGGACACCGTGCACGTGCTTCTTGCCCGCCGGGTCGAGGCCGTTGGACGGTTCGTCGAGCACGAGCAGCCGGGGCCTGGTCAGCAGGGCGGCGGCGAGCCCGAGCCGCTGGCGCATGCCGAGGGAGAAGCCGCGGGTACGGTCGTCGGCGACGTCGGTGAGACCGACCTCGGCGAGTACGTCGTCGATCCCCGCCGTGCGCGCGTCGTGGCCGCGGAGCGCGGCCAGCGCGGCGAGGTTCCGCCGTGGGGTGAGCGAGGGGTAGAGGGCGGGGCCGTCCACGAAGCCGGCGACACCGTCGGGAGCGTCGAGTGCCCGCTCGACCGGTGTACCCAGGATCTCCAGGCGACCGCTGTCGGCCACCGCGAGCCCCAGCAGAAGGCCGAGCAACGTCGTTTTTCCGGCGCCGTTCGGTCCGACCAGGCCGTGGATCTGACCCGGTGTTACATCGAGATCGATGCCGTCCAGGGCGACGACATCACCGAAGCCCTTCGTGATACCGCGAGCCCGGATCGCGCGGAGTTCTTCCATGGGTCCCTTCCTTCAAATGCCTCAAGGACCCTATGGATTGATCATGCTGCTTATGGGGATGGAAAGTTGAATGTATGCGGAACATGAAACGACTTGGCATTCGCGACGTCGCCGCCGAGCGGGAGCCTTCCGTTTCGACCAGCATTCTTTGCCATCATTTGATCAAAGTTGGATGCTCCCATGAATGAGTTGCAATGGTGAATGTTGCGGCGAATGCCAACTGGGCACGGAGCGGAATTGAGCCAGAAGCGACGGCCCCCGAATCCCGGCGGTTTCTGCCGGGATTCGGGGGCCGCCGTCATGCGGGTGCCGTCCGCTAGATGACGACGCTCAGCAGGGCCGCCACCACGAATCCGGCCACGGACAGCACGGTCTCCAGGACCGTCCAGGACTTCAGCGTGTCGCTCTCGGAGATGCCGAAGTACTTCGCCACCATCCAGAAGCCGCCGTCGTTGACGTGCGAGGCGAAGATCGAGCCCGCCGAGATGGACATGATGACCAGCGCCAGATGGGCCTGCGAGTAGTCGCCACCGGAGAGCATCGGGGTGACGATGCCCGCCGTCGTGACGATCGCGACCGTCGCCGAGCCCTGGGCCACCCGGAGCACCACCGAGATCAGCCAGGCCAGCACGATGACCGGCAGGCCCGCGCTGTCGAAGGCGTCGGCCAGGGCCTGGGCGACACCGCTGCCCTTGAGCACCGCGCCGAAGACCCCGCCCGCGCCGACCACCAGGAGGATGTTGCCCACCGGCTTGAGGGAGGCGGTGGAGACGGTCTCCAGGGACTTGCGGGACCAGCCGCGCCGGATGCCCAGCAGGTAGTAGGCGAGGAGCAGGGCGATCGTCAGCGCCACGAAGGGGTGGCCGAAGAACTCGATGACCGAGCGGCCGGTGCTCGGGTCCAGCGCGATCGAGGAGAACGTCGCGCAGAGGATCAGCACCAGCGGGGTGCCGATGATCGCGAGAACCGTGGCCACCGAGACCGGCTGCTCGGCCGGGGTGGCGCCGGACGCGCGCTGCTGGGCCGCGACCGCCTCGCGGGACTCCTCGGCCGCCTCGACCATGTCCTGCGGTACGGGCACGAAGATGCGCTTGCCGATCCAGGCGGCGTAGCCCCACGCGGCCAGCACCGACGGGATGCCCACGACGATGCCCATCAGGATGACCCAGCCCAGGTCGACATGGAGCAGTCCGGCCGCGGCCACCGGGCCGGGGTGCGGCGGCAGGAAGGCGTGGGTCATGGACAACCCCGCGAGCAGCGGCATCGCGTAGAGCAGGATCGACTTGCCGCTGCGCTTGGCGGCCGCGTAGACGATCGGCGCGAGGACGAAGATGCCGACGTCGAAGAAGACGGGTATGCCGAAGATCAGGCCGGTGAGCCCCATCGCGAGCGGCGCCCGCTTCTCCCCGAAGAGGCCGAGCAGCCGGGCGCTGAGCGCCTCCGCGCCACCGGAGACCTCGAGGATCGCGCCGAGCATGGTGCCCAGGCCGATGATGATGGCTATGTGGCCGAGGATGCCGCCCATACCGGATTCGATGAGCGAGACGGCGTCGGACTTCTGGACCGTGCCGAAGAGTTCGGTGACCGAGAGACCGGCGGCCAGACCGACCGCGATGGAGACGCCGAGCAGCGCCACGAAGGGCTGCAGCCGGACCTTGATGATCAGGTAGAGCAGAAGGGCGATGCCGAGGGCGGCGACGGTCAGCAGACCGGCGGTGCCGTGGATGAGGGCGAGCAGACCACCGGTGTGGGGTGGGGTCTCGGCAGCGGGAGCGGCCGCGAGCAGCATGGGGAACTCCGGGATGTGGGTAGGGGGTATCGCCGCACGGCGGGGGGCCGCGCGCTGGGAAAACCTGGGTGCGGGTGATCAGGGCTCGAGCTTCCGACGACGGGGACGGTGAGGACGAGTCAGGGGTGGAACCCGCGGCGGGGCGGGGAAAGCTCCCGCCCGCCGCGGGGGTACGGGGGTCAGCCGCTTTGGGACCGGCTGTTTCGGGCGTCAGCCCAGGACCGCGAGGGCGTCGATCTCGACGAGCAGACCGGCCGGAAGGCCGACGTAGACCGTCGTACGGGCTGCCGGGGCCTCCTTCAGGTCGGCGAAGAACTCGTTGTAGATCTCGTTGAGTTCGGCGAAGTGGCCGGTGTCCGTGAGGTAGATCCGCACCATCATCACGTCCTCCCAGCTCGCGCCGCCCTCCTCCAGCACGGACTGCACATTGCGCAGGGTCTGCAGGGTCTGCTCGCGCAGGGTCGGCCCGACGGGGGTGGGTGCCTGGCCCGGGACGGCGGGGCCGAAGCCGACCTGACCGGCGACCTGGAGGATGTTCCCCTTCTTCACGCCGTGGGAGAACTTGGCGGGCGGGGTGGTGTGCGTGGCCGGGGTGATCGCGGTCTTCTGGAGCTTCTCGGTCATGAGGAGGTCTCCTCGGCTCTCTTCTCGGGTGTTTCTGCTGTTACTTGGGAGGGGTGCTGCGCGTCGTGGGACACCGGGGCGCCGCCCGAGTATTCCCGGCTGATCTCCTCCGCCGTGCGGCGCACCAGCGGCAGCAGGGAGAGGAGTTCGTCGGCGCTGACGACGACGTTCGGCGCCGACACCGAGCAGGCGGCGACGACCCGCCCGTCCGCTCCCCGGATGGGTGCCCCGACGCAGTTGATCGACTCCTCGTGGCCGCCGAAGTCGGTGGCCCAGCCCTGGTCGCGCACGGTCGCCAGCTCCTTGAGGAACGCGGCGGCGTTCGGCGTCGAACGGGGCGTGTACGCGGGGTAGGTGAGCCGCTCGGCCAGCGTCCGCCGCTCGGGCTCGGGCAGATCGGCCAGCAGCAGCTTGGCCACGGCGGCCACGGTGATGGCCACGGGCTTGCCGATCCGCGAGTACATCCGCACCGGGTAGCGGCTCTCCACCTTGTCGATGTAGAGCACCTCGTTCTCCTCGTACACCGCGAGGTGGACGGTGTGCCCGCAGCGTTCGTTGAGCGCCACCAGATGGGGGTGGGCGATCTCGCGGACGTCGAGGTTCTCGACCGCCTCCTGCGCGAGCGCGAAGAGGCGAGCGCCGAGGCGGTAGCGCTGGTCCTGCTGGCGGTAGACCATGCCGTGCTCATGGAGGGTGCGCAGCAGCCGCAGCGCGGTCGACTTGTGCACGCCCAGCCGCGTGGCGACCTGCTCCAGATTGGCCGGCCCCTCCGCCAGCAGCGGCAGGATGCTCAGCGCTCGGTCGACGGTCTGGCTCATGAGTCGGGTACCTCCACCGCTGCGGTCTCGGCCCACTTTTCGGCGGGACTCGGCAGATCTGTCCAGCCGGGGCCGAATCGCAGTGTGCCCCACCGCGTGGCATCGAGTGCTACCAGGTGGTCGGCGTGCGCACGGGAGGGCGGGGTGCCGAGGTCGCCGGGGACGGTGAGCGCGGCGGCGGCCATGAGGTGGCCGTGGCGCAGCCGTTCGGCGACCGGCAATCCGCGCAGGGTGCCGGAGAGGAAACCGGCGGCGAAGGCGTCGCCCGCGCCGACGGGGGCGACGACGTCGACGCGCGGGGCGGGTTCGAAGGTGACGTCGTCGGCGCCGTCGCCCGGGCGGCGGGCGTAGGCGGTGGCCCCGGCGCCGCCCTGCTTGACGACCAGCACCTCCGGCTCCGGCAGCGCGGCCCGTATGGCCTCCGGGCCGCGCACCCCCCAGACCGCCTCGGCCTCGTCCTCGCCGACGAAGACGAGGTCGCAGCGGCGGGCGAGGTCGAGCAGCACGGCGGGGCCGCTTTCGCCGCCGGCTCCCTCTTCCCTCTGCCAGAGCGAGATCCGGTAGTTGAGGTCGAAGGAGACGAGGGGCCGGCCGGGGGCGCGGGCGGTCAGCTCGCGCATCAGCGCGCGGCAGTCGCCGGAGAGGGCCGGGGTGATCCCGGTCAGATGGAGCACCCGGCCGGACCAGGCCCGCTCCCGGGGGATGAGCGCGGGGGACATGGCAGCGGCGGCGGATCCGGCCCGGTAGTAGAGCACTTCGGCGAGCGGTTCCGAGGCCGCCTCACCGCCGTCCCCGTCGACCGGCTCGGAGCCGACGGCACGCTCCCCCGCCGTACGGAAGTAGATCCCGGTGGGGCGGCGCGGATCGCGCTGGACGTACGCCGTGTCCACGCCGGTGGCCGCGATCTCCCGTACGAGGTGCTCGCCGAAGCCGTCCGTGCCCACCCGGCTGATCCAGCGCGCGCTGTGCCCGGCGCGGGCCAGACCACAGGCGACATTGGACTCGGCGCCGCCGATGCCCCGGGCGAAGGAGGGGACATCCGCCAGCCGGCCCGGTCGGGACGGCACGAAGGTGACCATCGACTCGCCGAGACATACGACATCGACGACGGCATCGACGGCATCGACGACTTCGCCGCTGGGGAGAGGGGACACGGTTGGTCTCGCTCCTCGTGGATGGACGGATGAGGGTCAGCCACACACCGTTGACCCGGTGCTGGGCGGGATGTTAGACAGCGCTAAGCGTTATGCGCAATGAACGTTGCAGAGATTGCAACCGGAATCGTTATGGAGGCGCTCCATGGCCACCGACCACCGCGACCAGGCCGTCGCCGCCCTCGCGCGGGAGCGCGTCGACCACCGCTTCAAGGGGCTGCCGCCGAACGCCGAGGGCCTTACGGTCGGCGAGCTCGCCGCCGAGCGGCGCTCCCTGTTCACCGGTGGCTTCACCACGCCCGTACTGGCGCTGTCGGCCGAGGCGCTGGAGCACAACCTGGTGGCGATGGAGCGCTACTCCGCCGCCCATGGGCTCGCCTTCGCCCCGCACGGCAAGACCTCCCTGGCCCCGCAGCTCTTCGAGCGCCAGCTCGCGCACGGGGCCTGGGGCATCACCGCGGCCGTCCCCACCCAGGTGCGGATCTACCGGGCCTTCGGCATCCAGCGGATCTTCCTCGCCAACGAGGTCGTCGACGCCGCCGCCCTGCACTGGCTCGCGGCCGAACTCGACGCCGACCCCGGTTTCCGCTTCATCGCCTACGTCGACTCGGTGCGCGGCGTGGAGCTGATGGACGCGGCCCTGCGGGAGGCGGGCGCACGGCGGCCGGTCGATGTGGTGGTCGAGCTGGGCGGCGGCGAGCGAGCGCGCACCGGGGTCCGTACGGAGGCGGAGTGCGCGGCGGTGGCCGACGCGGTCGCGGCCACCGGGACCCTGCGGCTGGTCGGGGTGGCCGGTTACGAGGGCGAGGTGCCGAAGCCGGACGGCGAGCGGGTACGGGCGTGGCTGCGCCGCCTCACGGCACTGGCGGCGGATTTCGACGCGGCGGGCCGCTTCGAGGACGTGGACGAGGTGGTCGTCAGCGCGGGCGGCAGCGCCTGGTTCGACGCGGTGGCGGACGTCTTCGCGGAGCTGCCGACGCTGTCGCGGCCGGTGCTGAAGCTGCTGCGCTCGGGGGCGTACGTCTCCCACGACGACGGCCACTACCGGCACATCACCCCCTTCAACCGCGTCCCGGAGGAGGGCGAGCTGCACCCGGCCTTCCGCCTGTGGGCCCAGGTCGTCTCGCGCCCCGAACCCGGCCAGGCCTTCCTGAACGCGGGCAAGCGCGACGCGGCCTACGACCTGGACATGCCCGAACCCCAACTCATCCGCTCCGCCCGGGACGCCTCCACCCGCCCCGCCACGGGCCTCACCATCACGGCCCTCTCCGACCAGCACGCCTGGGTCTCGGTCGCGGACGACACGGCCCTGGAGGTCGGCGACTGGGTGGCCCTGGGCCTCTCCCACCCCTGCACCAGCTTCGACAAGTGGC
>NZ_JAAAYH010000133.1:0-20118 GCF_018035285.1 Streptomyces sp. MK37H
TATGAGGTCGTCAGGAACAGTCGGCGCATCATCCTCTGGAAGGTTGACCAGGCCCGGCTCGCCGCTGCCGTGCAGGCGTTCGCGCCCGAAGTACGGCTGCTCTTCCCCCCGGTGTACCAGGTGCCCCCGGGACGGGGCACGATGCTGGGGAACCGCTCCGGCGGGAGCATTTTCGACATTTTGCCCTGAACATCATGCCCTGACCTCCGCGCGCTCCTCCGCGAAGTGGCACGCCGACGCATGGGCGGCCGGGCCCGGCAGGCCCGTCGGCACCGCCAGCACCGGCACCTCCGCCGCGCAGCGCTCCTGCGCCTTCCAGCAGCGGGTGCGGAAGCGGCAGCCGGAGGGCGGGTTGGCCGGGGAGGGGACGTCACCGGTCAGGAGGATGCGTTGGCGGCGCTCGCCCGACTCCGGGTCCGGGACCGGGACGGCGGACAGCAGGGCCTGGGTGTACGGATGCGTGGGGTGATCGTAGATCTCGGGGCCCGTCCCCGTTTCGGCGAAGCGGCCCAGGTACATCACGGCGACCCGGTCGGCGATGTGCCGGACCACCGACAGGTCGTGGGCGATGAAGACGTACGCCAGGCCGAACTCGTCCTGCAGCCGCTCCATCAGGTTGACCACCTGCGCCTGCACCGATACGTCCAGCGCCGAGACCGGCTCGTCCGCGACGATGACCTCCGGCCGTAGCGCCAGGCCCCGGGCGATGCCGATGCGCTGGCGCTGGCCGCCGGAGAACTGGTGGGGATAGCGGTTGAGGTGCTCCGGGCTGAGCCCCACGACCTCCAGCAGCTCCTGGACCGCCCGCCGCCGGTCGCCCTTGGGGGCCGCCTCGGGGTGGATCTCGAAGGGTTCCCCGATGATGTCGCCCACCGTCATGCGCGGGTTGAGCGAGGTGTACGGGTCCTGGAACACCATCTGGATGTTGCGGCGGACGGCCCGCATCGCCCGGCCCGAGAGCCGGGTGATGTCCTCGCCCCGGTAGTGGATCGTCCCGGCGGTCGGCCGCTCCAGGCTGACCAGCAGCTTGGCGACGGTGGACTTGCCGCAGCCGGACTCGCCGACGATGCCGAGGGTCTCCCCGCGCCGCAGGGCGAAGGAGACCGTGTCGACCGCCCGGACGGCGCCGATCCGCCGCTTGAACACCACGCCCTGGGTCAGGGGATAGAGCTTGGCCAGGTCGCGGACCTCCAGGACCGGCCCATCGGGCTCGGGCATGCGCTCAGGCATGCAGCTCCTCCTTCCAGAAGTGGCAGGCGCTGGTCCGTCCGCCGGACGCGGAGGACACCAGGGACGCGGGGAACGCGGAGGACGCCGGGGGCGCACCCGTCGGGGAGGAGCCTGCCGGGGGCGCACCCGGCGGGGACGCGCCTGCCGGAGACGCCCCCGCCGCCACCACCTCGTACAGCGGCGGCCGTTCCGAGCGGCAGACGTCCTGGGCGCGCGGGCAGCGCGGGTGGAATGGGCAGCCGGAGGGCATGGCGAGGGGGCTGGGCGGCGCGCCCTTGATGGCGTAGAGCTCCCCGCCTCGGTGGCCTCGCTCGCCCCGATGGTCCACGCGCGGCACGGAGTCCAGCAGTCCGCGGGTGTACGGATGGGCGGGGCGGCGGTAGAGGTCGCGTACCGGTGCGGTCTCCACGATCCGGCCCGCGTACATCACGGCGATGGTGTCGGCCACGTCAGCGACCACACCCAGGTCATGGGTGATCAGGACGAGCCCCATGGCGTACTCCCGGCGCAACTCCGCGAGCAGCTCCATGACCTGGGCCTGGACGGTCACGTCCAGCGCGGTCGTCGGCTCGTCGGCGATGATCAGCTCCGGCTCCAGCGCCATCGCCATGGCGATCATGATGCGCTGGCGCATCCCGCCGGAGAACTGATGCGGATAGTCCCCGGCCCGCTGCGCCGCCGCCGGGATGCGGACCCGGTCCATCAGCTCGACCGCCCGCCGCCGGGCGTCCTTGCGGGACATCCCTCGGTGCACCTCGTACATCTCGGCGAGCTGGACGCTCACGGGAAGCACCGGGTTGAGGGCGGAGAGCGCGTCCTGGAAGATCATCGCCATCGCGGCGCCCGGATTCGGCGGCGCTCCTCCGCGCCCATCGTCAGCAGGTCCCGCCCCTGGAACAGCACTTGGCCGCCGGTGACCCGGCCGGGCGGGGAGTCGAGGATGCCCATGACGGCCTGGACGGTCACGGACTTGCCGGACCCCGACTCGCCCAGCACGGCGAGGGTGCGGCCCGCGTCCAGGCCGTAGCTCACCCCGCCGACGGCCTCGGCGACCCCGTCCCGGGTGCGGAATTCGACGCGGAGGTCCCGTACCTCCAGCAGGCGGGTCACGGCAGGTCAGCTCCTCATCGCGGCTTGGGGTCGGGCCGTCGCGGCTTGGGGGCGAGCCATTGAGACTCGAGGTCGAGCCGTCGTGGCTCGGGGGCGAGCCATCGAGGCTCGAGGTCGAGCCGTCGCGGCTCGGGGTCCAGTCATCGCAGCTTGGGGTCGAGGGCGTCGCGCACCGCGTCGCCGAGCATGATGAACGCGAGCACCGTGATGGACAGCGCCCCGGCCGGCCACAGCAGCATGTGCGGGGCGTTGCGGATCTGGGTCGCGGCCGAGGAGATGTCGATCCCCCAGGAGACGGTGGGCGGTTTGAGCCCCACGCCGAGGAACGACAGCGTGGCCTCCAGCGAGATGTAGGTGCCCAGCGCGATGGTCGCGACGACGATCACGGGCGCCACGGCGTTGGGCGCGATATGGCGCAGCAGCGTCCGGCCGCTGCTCGCGCCGAGCACCCGCGCCGCCTGGACGTAGTCGTGCTCCTTGACGGTCACCACCGAGCCGCGCGCGATCCGGGAGATCTGTGGCCAGCCCAGCAGCACGATGAAGCCCACCACCGGCCAGACCGAGCCGCTGGTGACCACCGACAGGAAGACCAGCCCGCCCAGCAGGATCGGGATACCGAAGAAGACATCGGCGATCCGCGAGAGCAGCGCGTCCCACCAGCCGCCGAAGTATCCGGCGAGCCCGCCCAGCGCGCTGCCCAGCAGCGCCGCACCGAGGGTGGCGCAGATGCCGACGGTGATGGAGGCGCGAGCGCCGTAGACCGTGCGGGTGTAGACATCGCGGCCCTGGAGGTCGTAGCCGAAGGGGTGGCCGGGGGCCGGGCCGTCCTGCGCCTTGGCCAGGTCGCCGTGGTACGGGTTTCCGCTCGCGATCAGCTGCGGCCAGATCGCGATCACGACGAGGAAGAGGATGATCAGCGCGGAGACGACGAAGACCGGGTTGCGGCGCAGATCGTGCCAGGCGTCGGTCCACAGCCCCCGTCCGGTGGGCGCGGCCGGTCCGCCGGAGCGACGACCGGGCTCCCCGCGCCAGGGGAGCGTGAGGCCCCAGGGGCCGCGCCGTGGCTCGCCCTTCAGGGTTGGCCCGCCCTTCAGGGTTGGCCCGCTCTTCAGGGTTGGCCCGCCCTTCAGGGCCTGGGGGCCGGAGGCGGGGAGGTCCATCGGACCGCCGCCGCCGCTGCCGGCCGGTGCGATCGCCTCGGTCATGTCGTAGCGCGTGTCAAAAGGCTCAGGCATACCGGATCCTCGGGTCGAGCACGGCGTAGAGGAGGTCGACGAGCAGATTGGCGAGCAGGAAGACGATCACCAGGATGGTCACGAAGCCGACGACGGTCGGCGAGTTCTGGCGC
The DNA here is from genome assembly GCF_018035285.1 of Streptomyces sp. MK37H. NCBI lineage: Bacteria > Bacillati > Actinomycetota > Actinomycetes > Kitasatosporales > Streptomycetaceae > Streptomyces > Streptomyces sp. MK37H. The sequence continues at coordinate 3,689 of NZ_JAAAYH010000133.1, forward strand.
AGGATGCCCTGGTAGAGCTGGTAGCCCACGCCGTGGATGTTGAAGATCCGCTCGGTGACGATCGCCCCGCCCATGAGCGCGCCGATGTCCGTGCCGATGAAGGTCACCACCGGGATCAGCGAGTTGCGCAGCAGATGGCGGGTGACGATCCGGTGGCGCGGCAGCCCCTTGGCGACGGCGGTGCGGACGTAGTCGGCGCGGGCGTTCTCCACGATGGAGGTACGGGTGAGGCGGCTGGTGTACGCGAGCGACACCAGCCCCAGCACCACCCCGGGCAGCAGCAGTTCGGTCAGCGGCGCCTCCGGGGAGACCGACGGCCTGGCCCAGCCCCAGCTCACACCGAGCAGATACTGCAGCACCGTGCCGCTGACGAAGGTCGGGACCGAGACCACGACCAGGGTGAGCAGCAGCACCGAGGTGTCAAGACCCCGGCCCCGGCGCAGCCCGCTGAGGACGCCCAGGGTGATGCCCAGCGCCATCTCGAAGGCGACCGCGACGAGGGTGAGCCGGAGGGTGACCGGGAACGCGCTCGCCATCAGCTCGGTCACCGGCTGCCCGTTGAAGGCCGTACCGAAGTGGCCGCTGAAGATCTGCCCCATGTAGTGGGCGTACTGCCGCCACAGCGGCTCATCCAGATAGAGGTCCTTACGGATCCGGGCGGCGGTGGCGGGGTCGGGCGCCTTGTCGCCGAAGAGCGCGGCCACCGGGTCGCCGAGCGCGTACACCATGAAGAAGATCAGGAAGGTGGAGCCGATGAAGACCGGGATCATCTGCAGCAGCCGCCGCAGCGCATAGCGGCCCATGGCTCAGCCGACCCTGATCTGTGAGTAGACCGGCACGCTGAACTGATTGAGCGCCACCTCGCTGAGCCGCTGCGAATAGCCCGCGCTGCCGTTCTGGTACCAGAGCGGAATGGCGGGCATCTGCTCGGCGAGGATCTTCTCCGCGTCCCGGAAACCGGCGATGGCCCGGCCGTCGGCGGAGGCGGCGTTGGCCTGGTTCACCAGCCGGTCGAAGCCGGTGTCGCTGAAGTGGCCGTCGTTGGAGGAGGCGCCGGTGTAGTACAGCGGCTGGAGGAAGTTCTGGATCAGCGGATAGTCCATCTGCCAGCCGGCCCGGAACGGCCCGGTCATCTTCTTCCCCGCCATCTTGTTGCGGTAGTCCGCGAAGGTGCCGATCGGCTTGCCGACACAGGCCCGGTCGTTCCGCAGCACCGTGTTGACGCTGTTGCAGACCGCGTCCACCCAGTCCTTGTGGGAGCCGGTGTCGGCGTTGTACGTGATCGTCATCCGGCCGCCGGGCAGCCCGCCGCCCGCCTTGATCAGCTTGCGCGCCCGGACCGGGTCATAGCGACAGGCGTCCCCGCACAGCCCCGGCTGATAGCCGCCCTGGCGGCGCAGGACCGGGGAGGTCCAGTCGGTCGCGGGGGTGCGGGTGCCCTGGAAGATCCGTTCGGTGATCTGCGCGCGGTTGATCGCCATCGAGATGCCCCGGCGGACCTTGGCCTTCGACGGGCCGCTCCAGACGCGGTCGTACATCGGGAAGGTGAGGGTCTGGATGATCCCGGCGGGCTGGTTGATGTAGCGGTTGCCGAGATCGGAGCGGACGAACTTCAGCTGCTGCGCCGGGACATCGTCGACCAGATCGAGATTGCCTGCCTGGAGATCGGTGTAGGCGGTGTTGCTGTCCGTGTAGACGCGTAGGTCGACACCTTTGTTACGGGCCTTGTCCGGACCGGGGTAGCCGTCCCAGGCACGCAGCTTCATCACCGAGCCCTTGGCGTACGACCCCACCTGGTACGGGCCGTTGCCGATGGGCTTCCTCAGCCAGGCGGCGTGGTCCTCGAAGAACGCCCGGGGCAGTGGCACATAGGCGTTGTAGCCGAGGGTCTTGGGCCAGGTGGAGAACTTCTGGGTGAGCCGGACGGTGAAGGTCCGGTCGTTCCTGACCCGCAGCCCGGAGAGCGCCTTGGCGGCGGGGGCGCCGCCGGATGCGGGGTGGACCTTGTCATAGCCCTCGATGTACTCGAAGAAGTAGGCGTTGCGCTGCTTGTGGTCGATCCGGGCGCCGTAGTTCCAGGCGTTCACGAAGGACGCGGCGGTGACCTTCTCACCGTTGGCGAACCGCCAGCCCTTCTTGAGGGTGATGGTGTAGTTGCGCTGGTCGGAACTCTCAATCCGCTCCGCAAGCGCGTTCCTGGCCTCGCCGGTTCTCGGGTCGTAGCGCTTGAGCCCCCGGAAGATCATGTCGAGGACCTTGCCGCCCTGGACGTCATTGGTGTTGGCGGGCTCCAGCGGATTGGGCGGATCGCCCCAGGAGGAGCGGACGACACCGGCGTCGGCGCCGCCGCCCCCGCCACCGCAGGCCGTCACGGTGGTCGCGGCCGTCACGATCAGGACGACGGCGCGCACGGAATGCCGGGCCCCCAGGGAACGCCGGGCGCGCACGGGGTGCCGGGCGCCCAGGGAAGGCCGGGCACGCAGGGAATACGGGGCTCCGCGACGCATGGCGCCTCCCGACGATCCGGTCCAAGATCGGCCTTAGGCCCATCTGACATCCGCTGGGGCGGCGGCGCACTCTGATGACCGCTGTCCGGGGTGGCGGGGGCGGAGGTGAGGGAGGTTTGGTGGAGCGCGAGCCGAGCGGTGCGTCCCTCGCTCGGCAAGCGCTTTCTCGAACACTTTCCCGTATCAACAGGCTCCCCTTCAAGCCCCGTTACCGAAGATTTCATCGCTTCACGCCTGCCTCGGAGAGCGCGGGCGCCGCACAGCGTTACCCCTGTCGTACGAGGCGAACGAACTGCCGCCCGCCGGGCGTCGCGGACACTCCCCGTCCGCGACCGCGCCTACCGTGCGGCCCATGGAGATCCGTCCCTTCCGTATCGCCGTCCCCGAAGCCGACCTCGACGATCTGCGCCGACGCCTGGAACGCACCCGCTGGCCGGAGCGGCTCCCGGGCGCCGGCTGGTCCGACGGGGCGTCGCTCGACCATGTCCGTGAGCTGGCCGCGTACTGGGCCACCGGGTTCGACTGGCGGGCGCGAGAGGCGCGGCTGAACGCGTTTCCGCAGTTCACGACCGAGATCGACGGTCAGCGGGTGCACTTCCTCCAGGTCCGCTCGCCCGAGCCGGATGCCCTGCCGCTGCTGATCACCCATGGCTGGCCGGGTTCGGTCGCGGAGTTCACCGAGGTCATCGGCCCGCTGACCGATCCGCGCGGACACGGCGGCGACCCGGCCGACGCCTTCCACCTCGTCATCCCGTCCCTCCCCGGTTTCGCGTTCTCCGCCCCGCCCCGCGAGCCCGGCTGGGGCATCCGCCGCATCGCCACCGCGTGGACGGAGCTGATGCGGCGCCTAGGGTACGAGCGCTACGGCACACAGGGCGGCGACTTCGGCTCGCTGATCTCCCCCGAGGTGGCCCGGGTGGCACCGGCCCGAGTCGTCGGCGTCCACGTCAACGCCCTGGTGACCGCGGGGTCGGCCGACGCGGCCGGGCCAGGGGAGCTGACCCCGGTGGAGCGCTCCCGACTGGCCGGGCGCGAACGCTGGCACCGCGAGCTCTCCGGCTACGCCGCCGTCCAGGGCACCCGCCCCCAGACCCTGTCCTACGGCCTCGCCGACTCACCCGTCGGCCAACTGGCCTGGAACGTGGACTGGTTCGCCGCCCACGGCGACAAGCCCGAGGCCCTCGACCGCGACGCGGTACTGACGAACGTCTCCCTGTACTGGTTCACCAACGCGGCGGGCCCCTCGGCCCGCCTCTACAAGGAGGCCGCCTCGGCCTGGGGCGCACCCCCCGAGCGCTCCGGGGTCCCCACCGGCGTCGCGGTCTTCGCGGGCGACACCGCGATCCGCCGCCTGGCCGAGCCATGGCATGCGATCACCCACTGGTCGGAATTCGAGACGGGCGACCACTTCGCGGCGATGGAGGTCCCGGAGCTGCTGGTGGGCGACGTACGGACGTTCTTCCGCGACCTGCGCTGACCTGTGCCGTCCTGCGCCGACCGTGGCGAGACCGACCGTGGCGAGACCGGCCTTGGCGAGACCGACCGTGGCGAGACCGGCCTTGGGGAACGTCATTTCGTCAGGATCGCGCTCGCGACCACATCGAAGAGGTGATCGGCGCGCGACGCGAGCGAGGGTTGGTCGCCGAGCCATGCGAGCGCCGCGATCAGCGCGAAGAGATCGGTGCCATCGATGTCTGTCCGCGCCATGCCCGCGGCCTGGGCGCGGGCGAGGAGCCGCGTGCCGGCTGCGCGCAGAGTGACGCACGAAGCGTGGAGTGCGGATTCGGTGTCCTCGATGGCGGCTGCCATCAGCACGGTCACGCCCCGATACTCGGTCGTCCACGCCACGCAGTCGCGTAGCCACGAAGCGAGCGCGTCTTCGGGCGAGCTCGACGTTTCGAGCTCGTCCGCCCTTGCCGTCAGCTCGTCGAAGCTCGTGTGGAGCAGGGCCTCGAGCAGCGCCTCGCGGGTCGGAAAGTGACGGAGCAGCGTCGCGAGCCCCACGTCGGCCTTGCGCGCGATGTCGCGCAGCGACGCGTCGACGCCCTGCTCGGCGATGACGGTGCCCGCGACTGCGAGCAGGTGGTCACGGTTCTTCCTGGCGTCGGCCCGCATCTGTCCCCCTTGACTATCCGGATCAGTGGTCCATATATTCGGATCAGTGGTTCGGAAATATGGACCACTGATCCGATCAGCGTATCCCGCGCGGCGGGGCAGGAGAAAATGATGTTGACACGCACGATGAGGGCGATCCGGCTGCACGAGTTCGGCGGCCCCGAGGTCCTGCGTTATGAGGAGGCGCCGGTTCCAGAACCGGGGCCGGGTGAGGTGCTCGTGCGCGTGCACGCGGTCGGCGTCAACCCTCCCGACTGGTACGCGCGCGAGGGAATGCCCGACGTACCTCCCGAGCTCAAGCCCCCGTTCCATCTCCCCCTGATTCCGGGGACCGACGTCTCGGGCGTCGTGGCAGCCGTCGCCGCCGACGTCAACGGCTTCGCGGTCGGAGACGAGGTGGTCGGCCTGCTGCGCTTCCCCACCGCTCTCCAGGGCAGCGCGTATGCCGAGTACGTCACCACGCCGGCGTCCGACCTCGCCCGCAAGCCGGCCGCCATCGATCACGTGCACGCCGCCGGCCTGCCCATGTCGGGGTTGACGGCGTGGCAGTTCTTGATCGAGCTCGGGCACGACCATCCCTCGCCGTTCCAGGAGGCCCGGCACCGCCCGATGGCGCTCGACAGCGCGACCACGGTGCTCATCAACGGGGCCGCCGGTGGCGTGGGGCACCTCGCTCTCCAGCTGGCCAAGTGGAAGGGAGCCCGCGTCATCGCCGTGGCCTCCGGCGCCCACGAGACGTTTCTGCGCGAGCTCGGCGCCGACGAGTTCATCGACTACACCAAGGAGCGGCCCGAGGAGGTCGTCCGTGACGTCGATCTCGTCCTGGACGCCGTCGGGGGTCCCGACAGCAGGCGTTTCCTGCGCACCCTCAAGCGCGGCGGATCGCTCTACCCGGTGTACTTCGGCGAGTTCGACGACGAGGAGAACGCGAAGCTGGGCGTCACGGTCACGGCCACCCAGGTCCGCTCGAACGGCGCGCAACTCACCGAGCTGGGACTTCTGCTCGACGCGGGCAAGGTTCGCGTCGCGGTGGACAGCACGTTTCCGCTCGCGGATGCCCGAGCGGCGCACGAACGCGCCGCCCGGGGGCATATCCAAGGCAAGATCGTGCTCACGGTCGCCTAGGAACGAGCCGTTCGGACGCGCGGCGAAGGCGGAGACATCGCTCCTCGGGAGGGGTCCCGGGCGGTCCCGAGGAGGATGGGCCGCCCGTAGCCGAGGTGAACGTAAGGAAGTTCCGCCATGACCCCCGTGCAAGTCGACTGGCTGTCCATCGTGCTCGGTCCCCTCGCCCTCATCGCGCTGGCGTTCGCCTTCTCCGCGCAGCGTTCGGCGGTGAAGCGGGGCGAATCCATGCCTGGCTGGGGCAAGGCCGTACAGGGCATGGGGATCGCCTTCGTGCTGTTCGTGGCCCTGTCCAACATGATGTGGGGTACGTGAGGTCGTGGCAGCCGGCCTTCAGACCCGCTGCACGGCCACCAGCTTGCCTCGGCCGCCGAGCCGGTCGCCCGCCGTGAGAGGTCGTACGGCGACCGCTACTGGGCCTGGGCCACGGCCGCCCCCACGGCCGTCTACGGCCCCGTCCAGGAGCCCTGACGGACCGCGCGCCCGGCTGCCGGGTCACCAGGGGCGCGGGACCACCTCGGCGCCCACCGGCTGGAGGGCGAGGGCCGGGCGGGGGTGGACGCGGTCCGGGGTGGTCAGCTCCAGCCGGAAGCGGCGCCAGATGTCGGCCACCAGGTGGACAGTCTCGGTGGTGGCCACGGCGGCTCCCACGCAGACGCGGGGGCCGAGTCCGAAGGGGAAGTACGAGCCGCGCGGTACCGAGGAGGGGCCGCCGCCCAGCCAGCGCTCGGGGCGGAACGCCTCGGCCTCCTCCCAGAAGCGCGGATCGCGGTGGGCCACCCACTGGCTGACGGTGACGGTGGTCCCGGCGGGGATGAGATAGCCGCCGAAGTCGAGGTCTTCCCGTGCGTCCCGGCTGGTCAGCCAGACCGGGGGGTAGAGGCGCAGCGCCTCGCGGACGACGGCGTGGGTGTAGGGCAGGGCCTCCATCCGGGCGAGCCCGGCGGGGGTGGTGGCGAAGGCGGCGTCGGCCTCGGCCCGCACCCGCTCGGCGATCCGGGGGTGCCGGGCCAGCAGGACGCTCGTCCAGACCACCGCGTCATTGGTGGTCTCGAAACCCGCCATGATCAAGGTGGCCAGCTCGTCCCGGAGTTCCTCCGGTGAGGGGGCGGGAGTGCCGTGGACGAGGGCGTGCAGCACGGGGGCGCGCTCCGGGTCGTTCGCGGCGGGGGAGGCGGCCAGGGCGTGCAGGGTGCGGTCGATGCGGGTCATCGAGCGGCGGATGCGCAGCTTGCGCGGGGTCGGCACCCACTCGGGCAGCAGGACCGGCGAGGTCGACAGGTCCATGATGGGTGCCACCAGCCGGGCCACTTCGGCGGTGTCCCGGTCGCTGAACTCGTCCCCGAACATCAGCTGGGTGACCAGCCGCAGGGTCACCACGGCGATGTCGTCCTGGAGCGTACGGGCCTGGCCGGGCCGCCAGGTGCGCAGCAGCTTCTCGCCCTGGGCGTCGACGATTTCGGCCGCCCTGGTGGACAGCGACCGCCCGAACGCCGGTTGCAGCCGGTGCCGTTTGGCCTTCCACCGGTCGCCGTCGCTGTTCATGGTGGAGTGCGGGAAGCCCTGCCGCCGCGAGCCGCGCCGGGTGTCCGCGCTGGCCTTGGAGAACAGGGAGTCCCGGTCGACCAGCATCTTCTCCACGTCGCCGGGATCGGTCAGCAGCACGTTGTTCTCGCCGAGCCGGACCACGTCGCCGTAGCGGCGCGAACAGTTGGTCAGAAAGCCCAGCGGATCGGAGGAGAAGGCGTGCAGATTGCCGAGGTACTTGTCCCCGGAGGGGCCCGGCAGGTCGGTGCGGTAAGGAGCGGCGGTCATGGACGTCCCCTCGGATCGTGGCCGACGGCGGTGGCCGCGGCATCGCCGCCGCGGCCACCGCCCGCTCACCCGCGCCGGTTTAGTAGTACGAGTACGGCAGCGTGAGACGGTCCTTACGAGTGAGCCGGGCGAAGAGCGCTCCGGTGAGGATCAGCTTGCGCATGGCGAACACCTCCCTCTCGTTGGGGGCCGGACGCAGTGGGGTCACTGTTCCGACATGCGCTAGACAGTAAATATCCGCCGCAGAACTATCAAGAGTTGACATTTTCTATCAGGAGGTAGTGGATCGTTTAATTCCTTTTACCCGGTGGGTTATCCCCGTTCACCAATTATCGAAAGCCGCGTCATTGTGCGAGTTCGCTTATGATCGCGAGGTGTCGCAGAACGACCTTCAGCGCATCATCGACTTCCGGATCTCCTTCGCCCGCCGACAGGCCGGTGAAGTGCGGGAGGTGCCGGGCGGTTTCCTGGTGCTGCACCGGGAGTACGCACGCTCCCATGAGCACAATCAGCTCCACATCACCGGGCCCGCCGACCCCGAGGGGCTGCCCGCGCTCGCCGATGAGGCCATGGCCTTCCTGCCGCACCGCCGGATCACGGTCCATGACGAGGCCCTGGGCCTGCTCTGTGTGCCCGCGCTCGAACGGGCCGGATACACCCATGTCACCGAGGTGCTGATGGTCCACACCGGACCGGTGCCGGAGGCCGGGGCGGCCGATGTGGTGGAGCGGGAGCTGGGACCGGATCCGCACGGGCTGCTGCGGCGGGCGGTGACGGCGCAGCAGTGGCGGTGGATGCCGGACGCGGACGAGAAGACCGTGCACGACCTCGTGGAGCGGCGCACCGCCCGGCGGGCCGGGGCCGAGGAGGTGCTCTTCCTCGCCGCCCACAACGACAGCGGCGAGATCGCCTCCTGGGCCGATCTGTATCTGGAGCCCGCCGCCGGGGTCGCCCAGATCGAGGAGGTGGCGACCGCCGAGCCGTATCTGCGCCGCGGCTACGCCGACGCCGTCCTGGCCGACGCGCTGCGCCGCGCGGCAGCCGCGGGGTGCCCGCTGCGGTTCCTCGTCGCCGACCAGGACGACTGGCCGCTGCGCTGGTACGGCCGCCGCGGGTTCACCGCCGTCGGCCGTGTGCACTCCTTCTCGCGGTTCTGAGGCCCTGTGAGGCCCTGGAGACCGGTCCGTTACGGCTCCTTGCGCGGCAGGGCCGCCGACTCCGCCGCGATCAGCGCCGGGTCCAGCACCACGTCCTCCTCGCGGGCCTCGAGCGTCGGGTCCTCGGGGAAGTGGCAGGCGGACAGATGGCCCTCGCGGTTGCCGTCCAGGCGGATGAGCGGCGGCTCCTCCCGCGCGCATTTGTCCTGGGCCTTCCAGCAGCGGGTGCGGAAGCGGCAGCCGGAGGGCGGGTTGATGGGGGAGGGGACGTCCCCGGCGAGCCGGATGCGCTCGCGTCGCGTCGTCTCCACGGCGTCCGGGCCGTCCTCCGCCTCCTCGGCCATCACCACCGCCGCGTCCGGCACCGCGGACAGCAGCGCGTGGGTGTACGGGTGGCGGGGGCGGCGGTAGATGGACTCGCGGTCGCCCACCTCGACCACCTTGCCCAGGTACATCACGGCGACGCGCTGCGAGAAGTGGCGTACGACGGCGAGGTCATGGGCGATGAACAGGAAGGCGATGCCCAGTTCCCGCTGGAGCTTCTGGAGCAGATTGACGACCTGCGCCTGGATGGAGACGTCCAGCGCCGAGACCGGCTCGTCGGCGACGATCAGCTTGGGCTCCAGGGCGAGCGCGCGGGCCACCCCGATGCGCTGGCGCTGGCCGCCGGAGAACTCGTGCGGGAAGCGGTTGTAGTGCTCGGGGTTGAGGCCCACGATCTCCAGCAGTTCGCGCACCCGGGCCTCGCGGCCGCCCGGCGGATCGATGCCGTTGATCTCCATGGGGCCGGAGATGATGGTGCCGACGGTCTGCCGGGGGTTCAGCGAGGAGTACGGATCCTGGAAGATCATCTGGATCTCGGAGCGGATCGGGGCGAGCTCCTTGCGGCCCGCGTGGGTGATGTCCCGGCCCCGGTAGGTGATCCTGCCGCTGGTGGGTTCCAGCAGCCGGGTCAGCAGCCGGCCCGTGGTGGACTTGCCGCAGCCGGACTCGCCGACCAGCCCGAAGCTCTCCCCGGCGTGCACGGTCAGATCGACCCCGTCCACCGCCTGTACGGCCCCGACCTTCCGCCGGAACGGAAAGCCGCCCATGATCGGGAAGTGTTTGGTCAGCTTCTCGGTGACCAGGAGGGGTTCGGGTGTGCCCGACTCGATGCTCATGCGTCAGCGCTCCTAAGCCCTGGTCCCTAGCCCAGCCGGGGCTTGATCTGCTCGGTGAAGAGGGTCTGTTTCCGCTCGGCGCTCAGATGGCAGGCGGCGCCGCGGCCGTCCGGCAGCGACGGCCGCTCGGTGGCGCAGCGGTCGCCCTCCACCTGGTCGGTGTAGTGGCACCGCGGGTGGAAGGGGCAGCCCGGCGGGGGGCTGAGCAGGCTCGGCGGGGAGCCGGGTATGGGGCTCAGTGGCTCGTCCACGGCGGAGGTCAGCCGCGGCATGGAGCCCAGCAGCCCCCAGGTGTACGGGTGCTGGGGCGCCCGCAGCACCTCGCGGACCGTACCGCGCTCCACCGCCCGGCCCGCGTACATCACCAGCAGGTCGTCGGCGGTGTTGGCCACCACGCCCAGGTCATGGGTGATGAGGATGATCGCGGAGCCGAACTCCTGCTGGAGGTCCTTCAGCAGATCCAGGATCTGGGCCTGGACGGTGACGTCGAGGGCGGTGGTCGGCTCGTCGGCGATCAGCAGATCGGGGTCGCAGACCAGCGACATCGCGATCATCGCGCGCTGCCGCATCCCGCCGGAGAACTGGTGCGGATAGTCGTCCACCCGCAGCCGTGGGTTGGGGATGCCGACCTTCTCCAGCATCTCGATCGCCCGGGAGCGGGCCTGGCTCTTGGAGGCGCCGGTGTGCTTGCGGTACGGCTCGGCTATCTGGCGGCCCACCGTGTAGTACGGCGACAGGGCGGTCAGCGGGTCCTGGAAGATCATCGCCATGGTGTTGCCGCGCAGCCGCTCCAGGGTGCGCTCGGGCGCCCCGGTCAGCTCCTGTCCGTCCAGCAGTATCTCGCCGCTGACGGTGGTGGTACGCGGGTCGTGCAGGCCCAGCACGGTGAGGTTGGTGACGGACTTTCCGGAGCCGGACTCGCCCACGATGCCGAGCGTCCGGCCGCGTTCGAGGTCGAAGGAGAGGCCGTCGACGGCCTTGACGATCCCGTCCTCGGTGGAGAAGCGAACGTACAGATCGCGTACGGACAGAAAGGCGCCGTCGCCGGGAGCCGGGGGCGGCGTCGCGCCGTCGTCGGGCTTGGTGAGTGTGGTCATCTCGGCAGCTCCGGGTCTGTCAGGCGAGGCGCACGCGCGGGTCGATGAAGGCGTAGGCGGCGTCGACCAGGATGTTGAACACCACGATGGCCGCGGAGCTGACCAGCATCACGCCCATCAGCATCGGCAGATCGGTGAGCTGGACGGACTCCACCGCCAGCCGTCCGATGCCGTGCAGGGTGAAGGTGTACTCGGTGACCATGGCCCCGCCGAGGAGCGATCCGAGGTCGATGCCGAAGATGGTGATGATGGGGGCGATGGCGCCGCGCCAGGCGTAGCGGAAGAAGACCGTACGGCTGGAGAGCCCCTTGGCCCTCGCCGTGCGGACATGGTCCTCCTGGAGCTGCTCGACCATCTGGGAGCGGGTCATCCGGCTGTAGTTGGCCATGAAGATCAGCGAGAGCACCACCCAGGGCAGCAGCATCCCGCTGAACCACTTCGCCGGATTCTCGGTGAAGGGGTAGTAGGCGGGCTGGTCCATGATTCCCAGCCCGCTGACGAACCAGGCCAGGGCGAGCACCCCGACGAAGTAGATCTGCATCGAGGCGCCGAGCAGCGACAGCGAGCTGAAGAACTTGTCGATCCAGGTGCCGCGCCGCCAGGCCGCGATCATGCCGATGCCGATCCCGCAGACCAGGAAGACGGCGGCGCCGCCGATGGCGAGCGAGAGGGTGGTCGGGAAGCGGTCGACGATGGTGCTCCAGACCGGCTCCTGGCTGACGAAGGAGTAGCCGAAGCAGGGCGCGGCGCAGTGCCCCACGGCGAAGTCCCGCCCGGCGACGATCCCCACCATGAACTTCCAGTACTGGACCGGCACCGGCTGGTCCAGGCCCAGATTCTTGTTGATCATGGCGAGCGAGGTGGGATCGCAGTTCTTGCCGCAGGCGAGCCGGGCCGGTTCGGCGGGCAGGGCGAAGAAGAGGAAGAACGTGATCGCGCTGATCAGGATCAGGATCACGATCGCGCCGAGGGACCGGCGGGCGAGGAATCTCAACATGACGTCGGTGATCTTCCGCTAGGGGTCACGGCCGCGTCCGCCGGGGCGGACGCGGCCGGGCTCTGCGCTGCCTGGGTGCGGCCGCGGCTACTTGATGAAGACGGCCGTCGGGTCCACGGCGCCGTAGACCGAGTTGAACTTCACTCCGCCGATACCCGAGCCCCAGAGGGTGAACAGCCGGTTGTAGAAGGTCGGGACGGCGGGGATCTCATCGGTGAGGATCTTCTCGCTGAGCTTGATCCACTCCGAGGTGGCCCGGCTCAGATCGCTGACCTTGGCCACCTTGCCGATCTCGTCGTTGACCGACGGGACGTTGAGATGTGAGTAGTTCGCGGAGTCGTCGTAGACGTTCTTGCCGTCGTACAGCGGCGGCACCACGGTCGAGGCGGACGGCCAGTCGGCACCCCATGAGGACCGGTACAGGTCGAACTTGTTCTTGACCTTTCCGATCTGGGTGTAATAGGTCGACTGGTCGATCTCCTTCTTCTGCACCTTGAATCCGGCCCGCTCCAGGGCCTGCTCGACGACCACCGAGGCGTCCTGGTGGGTGTCGCCGTTGCCGTAGGCGTAGACGAGCTCGTAGTTCTCCTTGCCCGCCTCCTTCAGCAGCTCCCTGGCCTTCTTGGCGTTGCCGCCGGGGTATTTCTTCTTCTGGAACGGGTCGAACGAGGGGTCGTAGCCCTTGAGCGTGGGGCCGACCAGCCCGCCGCCGATCTCACCGGCCTTCGGACCGCCGAACTGCTGGAGGTACTGACCGCTGGGGAAGGCCCAGGCGATCGCCTCGCGCACCTTCTTGTCCTTGACCCGATCGGTGTTGATCGAAACGACATCCACATAGGGCTGCGTTTCGGTCAGCGACCGGGACATCGCCTCCTTGTCCTTGAGGACCGTGGAGATCTGCGACGGGTCGACCGCGTTGGTCCACGTCATCCCGTTCCGGTCGGCGCCCTTGTTCGCCTGGAGCCGGCGGGTGGAGTCCACCCACTGGTGGCCGAACGAGACGTCGAACTTCTCGACGTACTGATGGCGTATCGAGTCGGTCTTGGGGTCCCACTGGTCGTTCTTGACGAACTGGATGCCCTTGCCCGGCTTGAAGTTCTGGATCTTGTACGGACCGGAGGCCAGCGGGGCCTTGTCGTACTTCTCCTTGGTGTCCTTGCCCGGCGGCACCGCGCCGATATTGGGCATGGCGACCGCGAACGGCACCTCGGCGCGCGGCTGGTCGAAGTGGAAGACGATGGTCTTGTCGTCCGGGGTGTCCAGCACCGACTTGGGCAGGTGCTTGCCCTTGTAGGGGCCGTCCGGAAGCGCCTTGCGGTACTTCTGGCCCTCCCCGGAGAGCCACTGCTGGAGATAGGTCGGCCCGTTGGTCTGATACGGCGCGTAGAGCCGCTCGACGGCCTGGCGGACGTCCTTGGAGGTGATGGGCGAGCCGTCCTCGAACTTCAGCCCGTCCTTGAGGGTGTACGTCCAGGTGCGGCCGCCGTCGGAGGACTTGCCGGTGTCGGTGGCGAGGTCGCCGACCAGCTTGGCCTTGCCCGTCTTGTCGTCGAACTGGTAGTTCGTCAGCGTCCGGTTGAAGAGCGTCTGCATGATCAGCTCATCGCTGACATAGATCTGCCCCGGGTCCAGATGCTCGAAGGCGTCCCGCTGCAGCACCGTGACGGTGCCGCCCTTCTTGGCGCCCGGCAGGTCCTTGGCCGGTCCGGTGGAGTCGGCGGCGGTGCCGAGGGTGATGTCCTGGGACTCCATCTTGGGCTCGTTCGAATCCTTGGGATTCGAACCGCCGCCACCGCTGCTGCACCCCGCGAGCGCCAGGGCCCCCGCGGCCAGGGCGACGGCGTAGGTACGGGCTCTGCGACTTCTCTTCGAGTGTTCTTCGATGTTCACGTTGCCACTGCACCTGCCTCATCGGACGGAAGACTTGCCATTCACTGCCTTGGGCCCGCCGGCCCCCCGGTCACCGCGTGGTCTTCGGGTCCATCGCGTCCCGGACCGAGTCCCCGAGCAGGTTGAAGGCGACCACGAAGACCACCATGGCGATGCCGGGGAAGAACATGTAGGTGATGTCGCCCTCGTAGAAGTTCGCGCCCTTGGCGAACATCCGGCCCCAGTCGGGGGTCGGCTCCACCACGCCGACGCCGAGGAAGGACAGGGCCGCCTCCGTCGTCACGAAGTTCGGCAGCATCAGCGTGGACTGCACCAGGATGGGCGTGACGAGGTTGGGCAGCAGCTCCTTGCGGACGATCCGCCACGGCGAGGCGCCGGTCACCCTGGCCGCCTCGACGAACTCACGCTCCCTCAGGGACAGCACCTGGCCGCGCAGCAGCCGGGCCAGCTGCATCCAGCCCAGCAGCCACAACACCATCACCAGGGCCGTCACCCGGAAATAGGTGGGCGTCTCCTTCTGCGGGCTGACGAACAGCGCGGTGACCACCGGCATGAAGGCGACGAAGAACAGCTGCTGCGGAAAGGACAGCAGCAGATCGATGAGACGGCCGAGGAAGTAGTCGGTGCGGCCGCCCGTATAGCCCGCCACCACGCCGATCACGATGCCGGTGAGCGTGGACAGCACGGTCGCGGCCAGCCCGATCAGCAGTGAGGTGCGGATGCCGTAGACGAGCTGGGTCAGCACATCGCGGCCCAGCTTGGGCTCGACGCCGAACCAGAACTCGCCGTCGATGCCCCCGTTGGGCTTCATCGGATAGCCGGTGAGGGGGTCCAGCAGCTCGGGCCGGTCCAGTCCGTAGGTGGTGTACGGATCCTTGCCGTACAGCCAGGCGATCACCGGCGCCAGCACGGCGACGGCGAAGAAGAAGACCACCACGCACGCGGAGATCACACCGGTGCGGTCGCGTTTGAAGCGCCGCCACATCAGCTGGCGGGGCGCCAGACCGGCCGGCGCCTCGCTCTCCGTGCCGCCCGGTGCGGTCTTCTCGACCACGCCGGTCTGGGATGGACTCGTCATCGCCTAGCGTCCCCCCGCACTGGTGTCACACCGTCAACTCGCGTTGTCTATGCGCGTCATGTCGCCGCCCGCTCGCCAGGGTGGTGCATGCGTGTCGGGTTGAGCGGACTTTCGCAATCGGGGAACGGCGCAGTCAAGGGTCCGGGGAGGGTGGATGTGCCGCTCATTCGAACCTTGAGCGAAGATTTGGCAGATCGAGGTCCGGGCGTGCTTGACAGAGATCCCCCATGGGGGACAAAGCATGGACTATGGGCAGGAAACGCGTTAACACACAGGCAACTCATCTGTCGCAACACCGATATACGGACGCGCCAGGCTGAACTGCGTACGGCCGTGCGGGTGCCGTGGACCGGCCGGGGCGCGCCATGTCGCCCCGGCCGGTTGCCCCACTTCGGGGGCTCGGCCGGCCGCGTCTCCCAGCGGTCTCCGGACGGTCACGATCCGCATTTTTCTTCCACGATCCGTATTTTTCTCCGGCTCGCGACGGTTGCCCGGGGTGCGAGGCGGGGGAGACCTACGGCTATGGGGCAGGGACGGATACTCAACAGCGGAGCGCGCGTCTTCGGGGCGCTCGTCTGCGCGGTTCTCGGGCTGATCTCGCTGGGCTGGATCATCCACGACCTGGACAAGGCCGATGAGGCGAACCACCTGTGGTGGACCTGGGCGGGGCTGCCGTTCCGGGCCACCGGAGGGATCTTCGGCTCCTCCCTGCTCGACCTCGCGCTGCTGCTGGTCTACGCGGTCGTCGGGATCACCGCCCTGCGCTCACCGGCCGCCGCGGGCGCGCTCGGCTCGGTCGCGGTGGTGACCGTCGCGGTGCGCCTGCCCAGCCTGTGGAACCTGAACTCCGACTGGCTCCAGGGCATCCCCGGCGATCTCAAGACCCGGGCGAATGCCAGCGCCTGGGCGCAGGTGGTGCTCGCGGGGCTGCTGCTGGCCGTCGTGGCCGCCGCACGCCGCCCCGCCGACCTCGCCGCCGCGCCCGGGCAGCCGGTCTCGCCCGCCGACCGGCCGCCGGGCCGACCCGCGCCCGGGGCGGCGGTCGTCGGCGCGCTGTTCCTGGGCGCCATCGGGGTCGTCATGGCCGCCTGGCAGATCTACTGGGCCCAGGAGCGCGGCTGGGAGATCTACAAGTACCTGCTCACCGGCAAGCACACGCTGCCCACCCTGCTCTCGGCGCCCGGTGCCTGGATCGCGTGGGCGGCGGTCGTGCTGTGTCTGGCCGGAGCGGTCGCCGCGCTCGCGCGCGCCCCGCTGGCGCGCCCGCTGGGGATGGTGGCGGCGGCGCTGGTCACGGCCACGGGGATCAGCGAGGCATCGCTCTACATCAAACTGGACTACGTGGACCACCTCAGCGATCTGCCGACGGTGGGTGTGCTCAGCGTGCTCACCGGCTTCTTCGAGGCGATCGCGGGGCTGATCGCCCTGCTCGTGCTGGCGCGGCGGGGCGTGGAGGAGGGCGCCGCGGGCGCCGGGGGCCTCGGGGGCG
>NZ_JAAAYH010000134.1:0-19956 GCF_018035285.1 Streptomyces sp. MK37H
CGGGCGCTGGTGGGGCGCAGGGGTGCCTGTTTGCCATGGACGCAGCGGGCGAGGTCGGCGAAGGCCGCTTCCGCCGCTTCCGCCCAGCCCTCGGTGAGCTCGTCGTAGTCGTGGTCGCTGACGTAGTCGACCGCGGCGTCGGTGAGGAAGGTCTGCGGGAGGTGAGGCCCAATGCCGAGGCGGCGTGCGTCCATCGCTGCCTTCAGTAGTGCCTTGGCAGCCGGTGTGCTGTGCTCGTAGCGGCGCAGCAGTTCGGGGGCTCCGGCGAGCTCCTGGGTGATTCGTCCGTGGGTGCCGGCTCGGGTGAGGGCGTCGGCCAGCAGACGATCGCCGTTCCGCGCGAGGGCGGCTGCGGTGTGCAGTGCTGCTTGGTCGAAGGTGTCGGGGACGGTGAGGGTACGTCCGGCGAGCAGTTCTCTGACCCGGCTGTGTGGGTCAGAGGAGCCGGGACGGGGCAGGGCCATGTACTGGTCGGCGTACTCGGGCCAGAGGGTGCCCAGAACGAGAACCGGTCGGCGGTCGGGACGGGTGAGGAGGGTGCGGATGGCGGCCGTGATCCGTTCACCGACCTGGGGGTCACCGAGGTAGTGCTGGGCTTCGTTGAGCCACACCACCGTGTGAGGGGTCACACGTTCGAGGTCGTCGAGCGCGGCTTCGGCCCGGGTGGGGTTGTAGGGATGCCACAGCCGCCACCGCTGGGCCGCGAGTGGCTGGACAGCTTCCCAGCAGGCTCTCGTCTTGCCCGTTGAGGAGGTTCCAACCAGGACCAGCATCCGGCTGTGACCCTGTGTGGCCTCGTCCACCACCTCGGCGAGAAGCCGGTCGTGGCCGCGCGGAACATAACCAGGCAGCACACGCTCCGGCACATCACCCAGCTGGTGCCCGCCGGAGGCCGTTCCGGCGGGATGGACCTCTAGGTCGTGAGGGTTCCACTCACCGATCGGCTTGCCCGGGCCCAGGTCCTCAACGAGTACGGGGCCGATCTCCGCGGCCGCGGTCCGCCGCAGGCCCAGCAGCTCCGCGTTCGGCAGACGCAGCACGCGGGCCAGAGCCGCGACCGTCTCAGCCGACGGGGCGGGCGCGCCGGCCCGGAACGCTTCCTGAACGGTGGTGCGGCCCAGTCCTGCTCGGCCGGCGAGCTGGGTCTTGGTCAGCCGGGCACGGGCCAGCCCGTCCGCCAGTTTCGCGCGCAGTTCGGTGAGCGCCAGCTCGCGCTCACCGTGTTCATCGTGCACCCGTCCCACTCCAGCTCTGTGTGTTCGCCAGTGTTCATCTTCGTCCAGACCGGACCCCGGCGAACACCGTTTCGGCGACCTTGGGGCACATCAACGCCCCACCATCTACAGGGAGTCCGCCGTGACCCGCCTTGCCGTTGTTCTGCTCACCACCGCGCTGGTCGTCTTGTTCGCGCTGCTGGCCGCCGTCGGCGCGGGCACGCTCGCCCGTCTCGACGGCGCCACCTACCCCGCCACCCTCATGCGGGCCGCCACCACATTCGCCACGGTCCTCACCCTCGCAGCCGCCCTAGCCGGAGCACTCGCTCAGTTCCTCTCCTAGACCCTCGTCAAGCCCGTTGCACCCGCGCATTCATGCCGGTCGGACGGGATTCCTGGACCTGGGTGCTGCCCAGGCCGGCGACCTGCTCCGCGAGTCCTTCCAGCTGGAAGTGGCCTGGAGGGCACCATCATCAACCGTCTGCTGGACATGGCCCAGCCGCCTTCCGCATCAGCCGCGCGTAGGCGTACCGGTTGCTCGCGTCGCCCGCGCTCTGGGCGCCATCCAGGCCGCCGTCACCGCCGGCACCGAGGTTTCCCGCACGCGAGACACCGACACGGCCGCCGCGGCCGCGCTCGACTACGGCCTGTCCCAGCGGGCCCTGATCGCCGTCTTCGGTCGCACGGCGACGTCGCGGAGCTCATCACCCGCCGCCTCACCACGCTCGCCCACAGCGGTGCGGTCGTCCGCCAGGGCGTCCGTAACGTCCGCACCGCCCCGCCCCGCCGCCCGAGAAACCGCCGGCGGATCCCAAGCTCGCCGAGCTGCGCCGCGCCGGCGACGACCTCGCCGCCAGCACCCACGCGATCGGGGAGCTGATGCTCGAAGTCGCCCCGGCCTACCTGTCCGACACCGACGCCGCCGACGTCCTGGCGCCGCTGTACGAGGAGATCGGCGAGGAACTTGAGCACGGTCTCGCCGCCCGCCGCTACGCCCTGTCCGGAGACTGCCGCGCCCTGCACGGCACCGTCCTGTGACCGCCACTGGGGCTTAGGACTCTGCGATGACCTCGTCCGCCTGCATGCCCTTCTGCCCCTGCACGGCAACGAAGGTCACCTTCTGGCCTTCCTTGAGGCTCTTGAAGCCGCTGCCTTGGATCGCCCTGAAGTGCACGAAAAGGTCCGGGCCACTTTCGGGGGTGATGAAGCCAAACCCCTTCTCTTCGTTGAACCACTTCACTGTGCCGGACTGGCGCTCAGACATAACGGCTCCCTTGAATCACGTGCTTCGATCGGGCGCACAGGACACCCGCCTGGCTGATCATCCCCCCTGGGGGAATGAAGGTCACGGAACCGAGAGGTCTTGTCTCAGGAGGGACGTGCCGCTGACCTGCGTCACGATGAAGTGCGTCGCGAGAACAGGTGAATCACCGGCGCGGACGGTTCGAACAGAGCGCCGAAGGCGTCCAGGAGTGACTCGGGGACATGGCTGGGGCGTGACGTGGTGTTGTTTCGCCTACGGAAGCGGCTGCGGTGGCTGCCCTGCCGGAAGAAGTCCAGCTCCCGCCAGCACTCATCCCACATACTGGGCGACAGCCGGCGCCAGACATGACCGGGGATCGGCTGATACTGGCCAGCGGCCGAAGTCGTTGTCGAGACCTGCGGGGTATCACAGATGCCCAGGAAGGCTTTGACGGTTTCGCGCCGTGCTGCCGTGAAGCCGAGATCGGGAAAGTACTCGCTTCGTGGGCTTGTCGACGGCGAGATCTCGCGGCAGTTCCTGAGCGCGTGGGCTTCGGTGCCCCTGCAGGTGGGATGGGCCGGAGACAGCCATGCCCGTGTGACGGCGCCGCCTTGACGGTGAGCCTCGGTGCGCAGCGCCTCCAGGCGGGAGCGAGGTTGTGCCGTGGAACCGATCTTGACGTACGACACAGTGCCTGTGATCGCGAGTACGTAGACGTGTCCGGTCCCTGCCAGCGCTTGCCTGGGCACTTGGTGCGCCTCGGCTGGAGGGACTGAAGACGCCCTGGCGGGGGCGTCAGCCAGTGGGGCGAGGTTCGCCATCTGGGCGGCGTACCGGGCCCGTCGCTGGGCGGTGAAGCGGGCGGGGTCGGCCGCCTTGATCTCCGGGACCTGCATAACAGGAGAGGAGACCGCGCCGCCGGTCAGTAGCGGGTGGAGCTGGTAGCGACCGTCCTCCAGGCCCCAGGCGAGCCCGCACTCGCGCAGTTCCTTGAAGCCGCGGTTCACGGTCGCCTTGCTCGCACCCAGCTCGGTGCACATCTCGTTCTGGCTGATCTCGGTGGTGCCGTTGCCCGGGTTGCTGAGGGAGAGCAGGACGTCCAGGACGCGGCGGCCGGCGCTGGAGACGGCGACCAGCGCCAGGAGGCGCAGGACCTCGCGGGAGATGGCCACGGGTGCCTCGGTCGGAGGGCTGGGGAGGTAAGAGCTGCTCGCGGAGTCTCACCACTTCCGATCAGGTCGACGTTGTATCGAGGATATGCCCGGCGAGGTCATGCGCTCGCCCTGCGTACCGGACGCCGCTGCCGCAGCGTGACGACCTTCTCCTTGCGACGGGCGGCCTCGGCGGCCTTCTTCTCCGCCGTCCGCGCCTCGCGCCACTCGGTGGGCAGTGTCATCGTCTCCGTGCCGTGCAGTGTCTGGCGCTCTCATCAGCGAGATCGCCGAGCTGGCCGATGAACTCGCGGTAGTTGTCGGGAGTCTCGTAGTCCTTGCTGGGTGGTCCGTCGATCCACTGCTGCCAGAGGCCGTCTGGGGTGAGGAACTGGGCGGCCTGGCCGACACCGAGCCTGGCGTCGAGCAACAGGAGCGTGCCGAGGGCGGCTGCCTGGTCGTAGTAGAGGTCGGGGCGGGGCAGGTAGCGGTGGAGGTAAGTGACCAGGAGGTCGGCGTCGGCAGAGGTGCCGAAGGTGGCGAGAGCGACGCAGTAGGCCTGCCCTGCGTAGGGCCCTTCGTTGGCGAGCAGGAGTTCGCCGAGGCGTCCGCGGAACTCGGTTCTGCCAGCAACGGCGATGAGCCAGGCTGCCGTCTTGCGCTCACGCCATCCTCCATCGAGCAGAATGCCCAGTTCACGGGTGCTGATCTGGCTGGCGGCCTCGCCCAGCTTTCGCGTGAACTTGCCGCGTTCGCGCCCACTCATGCCGAGAGGGCTGCCACCGAGTTTGAGGTACCGCCGATCGGGCGTGACGTAGCGGCGGATCAACTTGGGCAGCTCGGACTCTCCGTCAGCGTGGCGCATGGCGGCATCCTGTCGTGGACGAGGCCGTCCGACCAGTGATCTGGGCACTCCGGCAACTGAGCCGGTCGGCTCGTCGTGGGACTCGCCGAGGTCGTCAAGAAGGCTGGTGATGCGGTCGGTGATCCGCTGGTGGCGTTCGATCTCGCGATCTCAGCCGCGGTCCTGGGTGTCGGCGATCAGATGCCTTTCGACACAGAGGCGTTCCCGCAGCCGGGGCGCGTACTCGGGCGTGGTGATGAACTTCGCGCAGCTCACGTAGGGTCGCACGCGCAGGGACCTTCCTGGGGCAGACGCAGGCAGCGGCCAACTGGCCGGAGTCGCGGTGCTGGTCGCCATGGTCACCGCCGGCGCCTAGTGGGCCTCGTCCGGGGCCGCGGCAGGGGCACCTATCCGATGGGGCCCTACGGCCGGAGGGCGCAGTGGGGAAGCAGTCCGCGTGGCCGGGGAGCTGCTGAGGGCACGTTGTCCGAGGCCAGCGCCTTGCGGTAGCGCCCCCGGCGTCCGGCCCGGTGCGACCAGAGCCGCGACCAGGAGCGCGACGGGAGCCGCGACCGGAGGTGTGACCAGGAGCGCGACCAGAGGCGCGACCCCGCGCTCCGGCTCGCCGCAGCGCGGACCGGATGGTGCGGCCGGCCATCATCAGTCGGTTGTGCCGTCCCTCCCACTGACCCCAGGTGGCCAGGTCGGCTCCCACGAGGTGGTCGGCGATCTGCGTCAGAGTCAGCCACTCGGGGTCGCCATGCGCGGCGAAGGCATCCAGGCGCTGGCGGACGATCTGCGCACTGCCAACCGCCCGTGCGGTGGGTGGCGGGGCTGCGCACTCCGGCCGCGGCAGCGAGGCGACAGGAACCTGCCCGTTCGGTCCGGAAGAATCGAAGGAGGACACGGACGTGAAGCCTTCGCAGCCGTCCGCGTCCACGCGGGCCGAAGAGCCATGGGCTACGCCGTCCGTGTCCGCTCGGACCGAGGCCGCCTACCGTGAATCCGGCGCCAACCACCGGTGAACTCCGTACAACCAGTTCCGCCCTTCGACGGTCACACCAGATAACCCGCACCCGTCGACCGAGTGGGAGCCTCCGTGCCACACAGCTGCCGCATCCTGACGTACGCCATCGCAGCCGGCGCTGTGGCCACCGCCGGGTTGGTGTTTCCGTCCGGCGCCACCGCTGCCGCACCCCGTAGCGCCACGAGCGACTTCAACGGCGACGGCTACGCGGACCTCGCTGTCGGCGTCCCGGACGGGACCGTCGGCGGCCAGGCCAGGGCCGGGTATGTGAACGTCGTCTGGGGCGGCCCGCAGGGGGTCGGAGCCTACGGAAGCATCCGTGTCACCCAGGCCACTCCCGAGGTTCCCGGCACCCCGGAGGCGGACGACCGCTTCGGCGCATCCGTGGCCCTGGTGGACCTCAACGGCGACGGCATAGCGGAACTGCTCGCCGGTGTCCCCGGCGAGGACGTC
This sequence comes from Streptomyces sp. MK37H, assembly GCF_018035285.1. Lineage (NCBI taxonomy): Bacteria > Bacillati > Actinomycetota > Actinomycetes > Kitasatosporales > Streptomycetaceae > Streptomyces > Streptomyces sp. MK37H. Next base: position 5,933 of record NZ_JAAAYH010000134.1, read on the forward strand.
ACCGACCGCGGTACGGACGCAGGCATGGTCATCGCCATAGGCGGGTCGGCGGATGAGCCGGGACCGGGGGCGACGGTCCTGACCGGGCCGTCGCCGTCGGCCGCGTACGGCACATCGGTCGCGGCGGCCGAGCTGACCGGCGACGACAACAAGGAGATCGTGATCGGCGGCACGGACAAGGTCGTCGCTCGTGTCATCCAGGGCGAAGACAGCATGATCACCACCGTCGTCGCCGCCCCCATGGGCGGCCGCGCCCCCGTCCTGACCACCGGCGACTTCGACAGCGACGGCACGGCGGACCTGGCCGTGGCGTACTGGACCGCGGGCAGCCCCAACACGCAGTCTCATGTGCGCCTGTGGAAGTGGGACGCCGACCGGTCCGAGATGGCCAACTTCTGGAACACGGACAACGCCGGCGTGACCGCCCTGGCCGCCGGCGACTTCGACGGCGACGGCCACGACGACCTGGCCCTCGGCGAGTGCCGTGAGATCGCCGACGAGAACATCGACGACCCGTGCGGCCCCGAAGAACTCGCCAAGGGCGGCGGCATCTACCTCCACTACGGAAGCCCCGCGAGCGGCTCGTTCGGCAGCCGCACCCAGACTCTCAACCAGGACACGGCGGGTGTCCCGGGCGTGGCCGAGGACGGCGACCGCTTCGGCGCCGCCCTCGCGGTCGCCGACGTCAACCGCGACGGTCGCGACGACCTGATCGCGGGCGCTCCCGGCGAGGCCATCGGAAGCAAAGCGGGAGCGGGTGCCGCCTGGCTGCTCTCCGGCAGCGCTCAGGGCCTGCTCGACGCAGGCGGCGCTGCCGCATCCGTCTCCTGGAACCAGGACACGCCCGGTGTCCCGGGCGTCGCCGAGGTGGGCGACACCTTCGGGGCGGCGGTCGCCTCGGGTGACTGCGACGCCGACGGTGTACCGGATGTCACGGTCGGATCCCCGGGCGAGAACGCCTCCCTGGGCGCCGCATGGCTCTTCCGCAGCGGCTCGGCCGACGGCTCGGCGGCCTTCTCGCCCCGCACGCTCGGCCTCCCGTATCTGTCCACGGCTCAGAAGTACGGCAAGCCGCTGAGCAGCCGCTGAGTGCGCCCTACGGTCGTCGTACCCACCCCCGCAGCGTCGGCCCGCCCGCCGGGCGACGGGCCGACACCTCCCTGCTCGGAGCACTCGATGTACGCCTCGACAGCCGCCCGACGCAGAGGCGGTGGCAGACCGCGCTCCGCGGTCTGCCCGTGAGTTCCTTCGTTGCGGCCGACGTCAGCCGCATGAGGCCCCCCTTCGTGATGGTCGGCCCCGCTGCCCGGCATCCGGGCCCCGCCACGAGCAGCAGCGGTCACCGGGGCAGGCTCTGCGTGACGCGCCACCGGCGGCAGTGTCCTTGCCCGGTGGGACGACGACGTCCTCGCCGTGTCCGGCCCGAACTCGTCGGTGCCGGGGGGCCATGGGGCGGATGGCCGCCGACATCTCCCGCAGCGTGACGGGCCGGTTCCGGTCCATGCCGACGGCACGGTGGGCGGTGCCTTTCGGGCCCACCGGCGCCGATTCCTGGTCGGCCTGCCACTGCTCGCCGCCATGGCGGGGACGGGCCTGCCCTTGGCGTCTTATCCCTGGTCACAGTCGGGTTAGCCGGATGTTAGCGGGACAGCAGTGTTGCGGTAGCGGCCCCGGTCAGAGTTGTTGTCGTACCGAGCAGACCATGACACCGACCGCTCTGGGGGACCCGAAATGCGCTCCAACACCAGCGCCCGCGTCGCCCGCCGTCGCACCCTTCGCGTCGCCGCCGCGGTCCTGACCGCGGCGGTCGCCCTGACCCTGACGGCCTGCAACGGCTCGGACACCGGCGACTCGAAGTCCGCGGGCCAGGCGGACACGGCCCCGGCCGGGTCCGGCGGCTCCTCGGGTTCCTCCGGCGGTGCGCAGGGTTCCGATGCCAAGGCCGAGGGGGGCTCGGAGGCGGGCACCGCGCAGGATCAGTCGGGCGGCGGGCAGGCCGCCACCGAAGGCGGCGGCAGGGCGCACGCGGGCGTCGAGCGCTGCCGCACCGAAAACCTGGAAGCCGCGTTCGCCACGGGTGAGGACGCGCTGCCGGTGCCGGAGGAGGGCGCGGAAGGCGCGACGACCGCAACCATCGCCCTGATGAACAAGGGTTCCTACTCCTGGCGGATCGGCGGCTTTCCTGGTGTGGATCTGACCTCGGTGAACGGCGGCGAGCGCTGGTCTCTGGTCCGTTCCTCGCAGAAGTGGAGCTCCGTGGAGGTGGAGGCCGGCCAGAGCACCGAGTTCACCCTCAACCCCGCCTTCACCAAGGAGGAGGAGGGTTTCTACCAGCCGGCCTGGGCCGAGATCACCGCCCAACGAGACCAAGGCCCTCAAGATCGAGTGGCCCTGGGAGACCGACACCCTCGTCGACCAGCGCAGCGCCACCCACCCCGGCACCTTCGTCAACCCCATCGGCTGACCAGCGCCCAGCTGGGCCATGAAGGGTCCACTGCCCCGTTGCCCTGGTGAGTGACGCACCAGGGCAGCGGACTATCCGCTCCACGGCCCCGCGCCCCTTCGTGATCGCTGCCGACGTTCTTGAGGGCGGTGAGGTCTATGGCGGAGAACGCGCCGTCGTGGATACGCAGGCGAGGCGGTCGGTGTGCAGGACGTCGAGCACGTCGAGGATGTGTCCGGTGGACGGTGTCGCCTGGCCGCGCGCAGTCGATGAGCGCGCGGAACTTCGGCCGCTGGAGAGGGTGGACGCCTGCAACACCCACACTCGCCCGCTGAACCCGACGCCCGGCCGCCCTGGATGTACGGGGCATGGCAGACCGGTGTCAACCCGGAATCCATCCACATGTTCCGGACGCGCCGGGCATTGCGCTGGCGCCGTGTTGCCGGGAAAGCAGTTGTTTAATTCACCATTAAATTTCTCACTATGAGATCCGGTCATTCTCGCCGGTTATCGTCCACCTTGTTTCCTGCGCGTCCTGGACGCTGAGGTCGCACCGGGCTGTACCGCAGAGGCGAGGCCCGCGGGGGCGAGCGGTAGGTGAACTGGTGCGGGGCCTGGCTCGGAGATGCTGCCTGCGTCTTGCCGGGCCCTGCCCGGGTGGTAGTCGGCGGCCGGTGGGCTGATGGCTTTGTGTGCGGCACCGTCTGGTTCTGCACTGTAATTATGTTATGACTGTGAGTTTTCGGCCATTGTTGCTGCAGGGGTCCGCGTGAGCCTTGCGAAGAGCGACTGAGCCTCGGGGCGGTCTCGGGTTGTGACTCGCTCATGCGTGCGACCTGTGTTGATGTGGCATCCACCTGTTCGGTCGAGTGATGCGGTCGCTTGTGAACGGATTCGAGCGATGCGAAAAGTAGTACGACACTCGCACGCTTTTAGTCGTTATTTGACATGATCATCGCCGTGAATCGGTGATGTGGAGATATGTTCGTGTGGCGATCGCGAGCACGACAGCGCTGCATCCGGGGGGAATGCGAAAGGTGCTTCCTCCGTCATGCCTGCATGGCTCATGTCATGCGCAGGACACGGGAGATGAGAATGCACATGCACCGGAAAGCCGTTGGTCTCGTCGCTGGGGCCGTACTGCTGGGATTCGCCGGCGCGGTCCCGGCCCACGCCGAGGGCAGCCGCACCACGTACTTCACCGGCTGGCACCCCGGCAACGAGTCCTCCCGCTGGAATGACAACAACACCGACGGCGTCAGCACCTCGGTGACGCTCAGCGGCTGCCACACCGACGGCGCCAACGGGTTCCAGAAGGCCAACCTGAAGCTGTGGAAGAACCGCGACCTGCTGCCCGACGACGACAAGGGCACCCGCAGCAACAGCTGCGGCAAGTCAGCCTGGGGTGACCAGTCGTCTGGTAAGTACTACTTCGAGCTCTTCAGCTTCACCACGGGCGGCACGATGAGCGCCAACAAGGTGGTCATCGCCTACTAGAACCCGAAGACAGTACGGCACGTCTTCACAGGTGCCCGGGCGCAGGCGGGCTCTGCCTGCGCCCGAGCACCTCCCGCTCCGCTCCTCACTACAGCCTCCTCGGGGTCACCCTGGCGGCGGATTGTGCGGCTCATGGCCTTGGAATTCCGCGGTGTCTCCTTCCGGTACAACCGGAAGACGACCGTTCTCGACAGCTTCGACCTCCGCGTCAGCAGCCCGGCAACGGTGCTGCTCGGCCCGAACGGGGCAGGGAAGTCCACGCTGATGGCGCTGGCCGCTTCCCAGCTCAAGCCCCTGGACGGCACGGTCACCTGGAAGGGCCGCAACCCCACTGTCCGCAGGGATGTGACGGCGTATCGGAAGGCAGTGGCCTGGCTGCCGCAGCACATCACGCCCATGCCGGGGCTGACCGTGCGGGAGCAAGTCGCCTACGCCGGCTGGCTCAAGGGCATGAACCGCACGGATGCCTGGAAGGCATCGGCCACCACGCTCGGCCGTGTCGGCCTGGACAAGCTCGCCGACCGCCGCAGCCACCAGGTCTCCGGCGGCCAACTGCGCCGGATGGGCATCGCCGGAGCCCTCACCCACCACAGCGAGCTCATCCTCATGGACGAGCCGACCGCGGGCCTGGACCCGACCCAGCGCAAGGTGTTCCGGTCCTTACTCGAGCAGCTCGCCGACGACGTGCACATCCTCGTCTCCACCCACCAGACCGAAGACCTCGCCGACCTCTACCAGCACGTGATCGTCCTGGACCGGGGCACGGTGCGCTTCCACGGCACCACCGCCCAATTCCACGCCATGGCCGACAACGCCGACAACGCCCAAGGCCCTCGCGAACGCGCGGAAGCCGCCTACACCCAGCTCGTAGGCGAGGAGATCTGACCCGTGCTGCTCCGTACCGTCGTCCGCGTCTCGTCCGGCACCCGTCTCCTGCCGTTTCTGGCCGGCTTCATCGTCATCGCCCTCGGTGACAACTTGTCCGAGTGGGTCACGCCCCACTACTGGCTCTCCGCCACCGGCACCGCGAGCCTGGCCCTGTCCTTCGTGGGCCCCGCGTGTGCCGGAGCCGGGGCCTGGGAGGGAAGCCGACTCAGGCGCGCACGCATCTCCGACCAGAACGCGGTCCGCTCGCCGCTGGCCATCGCCTTCCCCCTCCTGCTGCCGGTGTTCGTGATGGGCCTGGTCGGCATGACCGCGGCCCTGCTCGTCTCCGCGGCCGCCGCCGACGTCGGCATCGGCATGCCCAATCCCGGCATCCTCGCGGTCGAAGCAGTGCTCCTCGCGGCCAACACCCTGGTCGGCTTCGTCCTGGGCCGCCTGTGGGCTCCGATCATCGCGGTGCCGGTCACGCTGATCGCGAGCTTCGTCGCCAACGCCTACCCGGTCTCCTGGAGCATCGTGTGGATCCGGCACCTCGTGGGCGGAGGTCTCCAGGACTGCTGCACGCTCGACCAGAGCCTGGACGTATGGGCGCTAGTCAGTGCGGGAGCATTCGGTACCGGGGTCTGTCTGTCCGCCGCCGTGCTCATCCAGTACCGCAAGGCCGTCCCCGCCATCGTCGCCGCGGCCGCGCTGCTCGCCGCAGGGTTCGCAGGCGGTGCCGCCTCCGCCCACGGCATGGGGGCCGACCCGGTGACCTCCCGCCCGACCAGCGACCTGGAGTGCGACCACGGCCAGCCCCGCATCTGCCTGTGGCCCGAGATGGACGACCGAGCCGGGATGGTCCGCACAGAGTCACGCAAGGCCGTCGCAAGGCTCCACCGGGCCGGCGTCGCGGTGCCCGCCACGCTGACCATGGCCGACCGGCCAGGCTCCGAGGAGACCAAACTGGCCATTGAGCCCGGCGTCAGTGCGCTCGGTGTGCCCACAGGCGTGGCGGCAGGACTCCTTCCGCAATCTCCTGCCTGCGCGTACAACGGAGAACGCTACCCAGGCGCCGACGCCTACGGCCCCGTCGGAGCGTGGCTTTCCCTCACCGCCGGTGCCTCACCCCGCACCCTCACGAACCGGGTCGCACCGCCGGAACTGGTCCTCGCTCAGCATGTCCTCAAACAGTCCCGACAGGCCCAGCTCGCCTGGTACGAGCGCAACACTCGCGCCATGCGATCATGCAACGTGCGCCCCCAGCTGAGCATCGACGGGAGCCGCGGATGATCTGGTGGCTGAAAGCCCGCGCCGTACCCGCACTGACGGTGTCCCTCGTCGTGACCAACGCGGTGGGATTGCTCATGGGCAACGCCGAACTCCCTGTGCCTGTGCTGACCGGCCAGTCCGGACACTTCCTTGTCGGCCACCTCATCACACTGCTGCCCGCGGTGATGCTGCTCTACGGCATGGGACGCGGCGACCTACGCGTCGAAAGCGTCGCCTGCCGTCCCGTGCGGAGGTGGGACGCCGCACTCGGCTCGGCGGTCGCCGCCACGGGGGCAGGGACGGCAGCCCTCTGCTACGCCCTGGGGGCTGACAGCATCGCCTTGGTACTGGGGCGCAACATCGCCGGATACGTCGGACTGGCGCTGCTGCTGTTTCCCTTCCTCGGCCACCGCATCGCGGCTGTCACCGTCGCCATCGTGCCCCTGCTGTGCGCGGCGGCCGGCTGGAGGAGCGGAGGGCGCCCCGAGCCATGGGCCTGGATCCTGTATCCCGCAAACTCCCTGGTCGCCCCGCTCATCACGGCAGCCATCGTCCTTGCAGGCATTCTCGTCTGCCTCACACGACAGGACCCTCTGCGGTCCACTCACTGAGGAACCCATCAGCACAGCTGAACCCGGCTACTTGGGATCGCTGGCGAGCCGTTCTCCTGCCGGTGGTGCGGCCCGGGTCAGGTGACGCGCGCGGTGGGTTCACCGCGCAGCAAGTCGGGGCAAGCGTCGGCGATCGCGAACGCCCGCCTGAGCCCCTCTACCAGCGCCCGGCCGATCTGGTAGAGCCGAGCCCGCTCGTCCCGCTGGAGCAGCCGGGACGCGCCGACCGGGCGGATGCGGCGCTGTACCGCCGGGATGCTGGTGAGGGTTCCGCCGATCTTCGCCTTCGTGATCGGGGTGGTCGGGTGGTCGGCGAAGTACTGCTGCACTTCGTCGAACGAGGCGGTGCCGCCCAGGTCGGTGATCCGGCGCAGCACCGCGCGGGCCCCGGGTATCAGGGAGGCGATCATCCGGAACAGTGCCTGCTCGCTCCAGCCGTCCCCGATGTCATCGTCGCCCAGGTCCTGCGGGCCGGGGCGTGGGTCGACGGGCGGTGGTTCCGGCCAGTCGTCGGGGGTGACGGGGCGCAGTCCGTAGGCGGCCTGCACGGCGGCAATCGCCTGCTCGTAGGTGTCCGTCTCGGTGTCGATCGTCAGCCGCACGACGCTCCCCTTCGTGATCGCTGGCGGCATTCTTGCTCAGGACGGTGGTGTGCCTGCTCTGCACGCCGGGCTTGAGGAGTTGTGGAGGCAGCCACCCGTGGGGGTGAATCCCCTCAGGTGAGGCCCTGCGGTAGCCGGGCCCGGCCACGGTGGTGGGCATGACGATGATGATGCGCCGCTGGTCCACTGTCGTGGCCACCGGGCTGGCCACGAGCAGTCTCCTCGCCTTCGGCTCACCGAGCTGGGCCTCCTCCAGCACTCCTACCTCGGCTACCGCTTCCGCCGAGCTCCCTGAACCCCCGGCCGCCGACGAAGCACGGGCGGAGCTGGAGGAGCTGACCGTCGTGCCGGGCGAAGTTCCCGCGCTGGATCATCCAGCAGGGCACCTGCGACACGCGCGAGGCCGTGCTCCAGCGCGAGGGAACCGATCTCACCCAGGACGGTCAATGCCGCGCGACCTCCGGGCACTGGACCTCGCCGTACGACGGCGTGACGGCCGACTCGGCTGCCCAGCTCGACATCGACCACGTCGTGCCACTGAAGGAGGCGTGGAGGTCCGGCGCGTCGGAATGGAGCACCGAGGACCGCCGCGCATTCGCGAACGACCTCACCCATTCGCAGCTGATTGCGGTCTCCGCCCGCTCCAACCGGTCCAAGGGTGACAAGGATCCGGCGAGCTGGCAGCCCCCCGCTGGCCAGCTACCGATGCACCTACGGCCGCGCCTGGGTCTCGGTAAGCACGTATACGGTCTGACCGTGGACCCAGCGGAACGCTCGGCCCTGGACGGCATGCTCGCCACCTGCGCCTGAGGCAAAGCCCCGGTGAGCAAGAGGCAGTGTCCACACTGTTCTCCGGCGCTCGACGATTACAGCGCCTTGCGTAATGCCCGGTTGATCTGGGGGTCTCGTCCTGGGCGGTACGGGGCGATGGGGAGGTAGCCGCTGTGTCGGTAGAGCGCGAGGGCTGCCACGTTGGCCACGCCGGTCTCCAGTTGCATGTGCGTGTATCCGCGAAGACGGGCGTCGGTCTCGAGGCGAAGCAGGAGTTCTCGGCCGAGTGACTGGCCGCGGGTATCGGGGTGCACGTACATGCGTTTGACTTCGGCGGTGCTCGCGTCCAGGGTGCGCCATCCACCGCAGCCGGTCGGGCGGGTGGTGACCTCCCGGGCGAGGAGGAAGAGGCCTTGGGGCGGGGTGTAGTCCTCGGCCGGGGTATCGGTGGGATCGTCGGCGTAGCCGTACATCTCCAGCTGGGTGGCGTGCAATTGCCGGAGGAGCTGCTGTACATCGGGGTTGTCATAGCGAGCAGGCGTCACCGTCCACGACCGGGGCGGCTGGGTGCGTGTCGGGCGAGTCATGCCTCTGATAGTCCCCGGTCGACGGCAGCGACGGTGGAGGTCTTCGAGGGCGGCACGAGCAAGCCGCCGCGGAGCAGGCCCGCCGGGATGCTGCCGGTACGGCTCTCAGGAACGGACGGAGCGCGAGCATCAGGCCGTGACCGCCGCCGCGGTTTGCCAGGTGCTGCCGTGCGAGAAGGGGGGCGGGACCGGCAGCCGGGCGCTGAATCGATCCGGCCTGCCGCCCGGCCCTGGGTAGCCTGCTCGAACCCCAGGCCGAGCGCGGCGGCCATCTTCTTGAACGTCAGCACCGGCTTGGCCGCGCGAGTGCTAACGCTGCGCGCGACCAGCAGCAGCGCGGCCTCCAGCCCGTCCAGGTCGACGCGGGCAATTCGCAGGCGCGAGCGTGGCGGCGACGTTCTCCGCGCGGTCTTCCGGGACTCGGTCCTCCTCGCCTGAGCCCTTCTACCAGCGCCCGTCGATTTCCTCACCGGACCTTCCACACCGATCTTCTCGAGGTCATCTATCCCGAGGCTGAGCGGCTCGGTTACGGCGTGCTGCTCTCCTCGACCACTCACGGCCGGGCAAGGACAAGGCCGTCGAGGCGCTGCTCGGCTACCGCAGCGGGGTGGTGCCCCCTGCACCGGAGAGGACGAGCTATACCCCGCTCTTCGGCGCCTCCGGCGGCTCACCTTCGCCTGCGCGGAGAGGCCAACGCATGCGGCCGGGTCACCGCGCAGCAGGTCAGGGTGGGGTTCGGCGATCACGAAGGCCCGCCCGAGTCTCCCTCTGGGCTAGTCCTGGTCCCAGGGACTCGGGTTCTATACGGGCGTGATCGGCAGTGGAAGATGTCAGGTACCCCGTGGCCGTTACTTTTCCCTGGCGGGCATAGCTGTTGCTCGACGGACGCAACGCTGACAGAGTGATGAGATGAAGTCTGCGGCTATCTTTGATTTGGATGGCACATTGGTTGACCGTGGCTTAGCCTATTTTTCTGCGGAGCGCGATACTCTTGCCCATTTCGGCTACGAGGGTTTAACTGCGGCCGACCACTCCTTGCTTACCGGAATGGGAACGAAGGAGATGTGGGAGGAGATTACTGTCACCCGGGGAATGGATGTTTCCCCTGCCGAGCTTTTGGAATGCAGTAATCGCTTCTACCTCCGTCGCGTGAGAGAAGGCGTTCGAGTATTTTCCGAGGTGGTAGAGCTCGCCCGCCTACTGAGGGACGCTGGCTTTGCGATAGCTGTGGCATCAGGGTCGTCTCAAGAGGTCATTCAAATCGTCCTGTCCTGTGCGGGACTGGATGATCTCTTTCCCGCCCGGGTATCTGCCGAAGAAGTACAGCAGGGCAAATCTGAGCCGTTCGTCTTCTTGGAGGCCAGCCGTTTGCTGTCGGTGGAACCTGATCGGTGTTCGGTCGTCGAGGATGCCTCCGTAGGGGTGGAGGCTGGGCTGCGGGCAGGGATGCGGTGTGTGGCGGCAACGGCCGCTGCTGCGCTCACGCATCCACGTTCCGCTTGTGCGGGGCAGCTGTTGCTTGCCGAACGCGAGATCTTGGACGCCCGGGCGGTCTTGCGCTGGATCGCCCAGAGGAGTCGTCCGTCCGAGCATGATGGATAGCTGACTTGTCGATGACAGGGGAGAGTCTGGCTCAACTTGTCAGCCTGCCTGTTGGTGATCAGACGACTGGGGGTACATGTGCGTTCATGGTTTCCGGTATCGAGTGGGCGGCGTTCCTCCCGTCGGCAATCTTGCTTGCTGCTACGCCGGGAGCTAATCAGATGTTGATCCTGCGTAATGGGCTACGCCACGGTCCGCGTCCGGCGATCAGCGCTTCCATCGGACGCTTTACCGCGTTCGCGCTGATGGTGGTGGCGGTGGCAGCTGGGCTGGGTGCTGTACTGACCGCTTCTGAGGTGGCCTTCAACGCCCTGCTGGACCCTGCGGCCCCCGAGCCGGTGATCACCGGCGTCCTGGACTTCGACCGCACATGGTTCGGAGATCCGGCCGCTGACTGGACCATCCGCATGGCGACAGCCAAGGCGGACGAGCGCGAAGCGTTCTGGGAGTCCTACGGAGTGCTGGACCGCTCGCCCGCCGCGATGTGGCGGGCGCGGGTCTACGAGGCCCGGCACCTGGGCGCGATCCGCCTTGAGTGCCACCGGCTGGCCAAGGCGGACGCGGTCCGCGAGAGCTACGGCGCGATGGCCGAGGTGCTCGCCGGCCTGACCTGACCGGGCCCGTTCGGGTGCGGCTTGACGTGGATGCGGATCTGCCGCAGGAGCGCGTCGGCCCGCTCCTCGACCTCGACGGCGTCCGGGCCGGTGACCACGAAAGACCCCAACCGGTGGCAGTTGGCGCCCGGCTCCTGGACCGGGCCGCCGATCAACGCCCGCAGACGGACGAACGGCACGCCCGGCCCCACTGTCGGGAACCCGGAGAGCGACGTCAGCCGTCCGCCCCGTCGTTGAGGGGCGGGCCAATGGCCGGTCCGTCCCTCTGCCTCACTCGCGCGAGCTACCGCGTCATGCGGGTGCCTCGCTGGCCGAAGGTGCTACCTCCTCGCTCTCGTGGTGCTTCACGGGTTCAGGCGTGGCAGCCGGTGGAGCGAACATCAGCCGTAGTCCGAGAGTGGCCGCGAGCGGGCCCAGGGCGCACATCGCGGCGGCGCTGACGAAGGAGGCGCCCAGGTTCCCCGCGTCATAGCCGAATCCGCCGAAGTACGTGGCGAACGTCGACGCGAAGCCGAAGAACATGGCCGGGATGAGAGCGAACGGCTTCAGTCGGCCGGTCGCCAGCAGGGTCCCGTTGACGATGAAGATCACCACGCCCAGCGCCAGGGTCTGGGCGAACTCCCCGGTGCCGAACATCGTGCCCGTCTCCCGGTTGAGGAGGACGGCCACCACCGCGAACCCCGCCCCTGTCGTGGTGGCGGTGATCATTGAGATGGCGTTGGCGATGCTCGGGCCGCCCTGCATGAACGTTCCTGCCCAGGTGATGAAGATCGCCCAGGTCGGCATGTGGAGCGGGCTCAGGAGCAGGAAGACGGTGGCGAAGGCGATGATCGAGGCGCTGACCTCGTGCGGCAGTCTGCCTTTCATGGCTACGCCAACCCGCCCGGCTTGGCCAGCAGTTCCTTGATACCCGTGTCGATGAACTCGGTGTCCTTGGGACTGCTGCCGCCGCCGGCGAAGTGGCCCCAGATGCCGGGGATCACGCGGAGCTCGGCGCCCGGTATGTGGCTGACGGCCCAGGCCTCGTCCTCCGGCGGGAAGTAGAGGTCCTTCTCGGCAGGCATGTCGAGCGTGGTCGCCTTGATGGAGCCCAGCGCGGCCTCCGTGTGTCCGTCGAAGCCGGGGGTGAGTCCGACGTCGCCGTTCTGCCAGGTCCAGAGCATGGTGAGGAGGTTGTTGGGGTCGCGGCCGTCGAGGAAGAAGCCCTCCCAGAAGCCGACGAGGAAGTCCTCCAGGGAGGTGTAGCCGAGCTTCTCGTACTCCTTCTCCCAGTAGAACGCCTGCGAGAAGCCCCATCCCGCGTACACCCGGGCGAGCGCACGCAGTCCGGTGGTCGGCCACTTCTCCGCGTCGTACCAGCCGCCGTTGAAGACCGCGTCGGCGGTCAGCGCGGCCTTGACGCCCTCCAGGAAGACCTTGTTGTGGAGGCTGGTGCGCGGGGAGCCGCAGAAGGGGGCGATCCGCTCGACCATCTCCGGATAGCTGACGGCCCACTGGAAGGTCTGCCCGGCGCCCATCGACCAGCCGGTCACGAGCGCGATCTTCTCGATGCCGAATACCTCGGTCACCAGCTTGTGCTGGGCCGCGATCTGGTCGTACACCGTGATGTGCGGGAAGCGGGCGCGGTCGTACGGCGGCGGGGTGTTGCTCGGGGAGGTGGACAGGCCGTTGCCGAGCATGTTCGGGACGATGATGAAGTACTCGGCCGGGTCGAGGGCCATGTCGGGGCCGATGAGCCACTCGTTGTCCCAGTGCCGGCCGGAGTACCAGGTGGGATACACGATCGCGTTGGACTTGTCGGCGTTGAGTTCTCCGTACGTCGTGTAGGCCAGGTGGGCGCCGCGCAGGGTGGCGCCGTGCTGGGTGGTGAAGTCGCCCAGCTGGAAGGTGAGATGTTCGCTCATGAGGCTGCCTTTCAAGGTCTTTCGGGACGTTCGGAGCTCTGAGATCTCGTGGCCTTCAGGACGTGACGGCGCACTGACCGCGGTCGGCTTTCCTCGGCCCTTCGGCCGTCGGCCGGATGTCGAAGTCGAAGATCGCCGTGGGGAGGTAGAGGGTGCTGCACGCGTTCGGGATGTCCACGACGCCGCTGAGCCGGCCCTCGATCGGGGCGGAGCCGAGCAGGAGGTAGGCCTGCTCGCCGCTGTAGCCGAAGGTCGTGAGGTAGTCGACGGCGTTGAGGCAGGCGTTGCGGTACGCCATCGTCGCGTCGAGGTAGTGGTTGGAGTCGGTGTCGTGGTCGACGGAGATGCCCACGAACGAGATGAACTCGGTGTACTGCGGCGCAACGTTGCCCGGCATGAAGATCGGGTTGGTGGTGACCCCGTACTTCTCCATGCCGCCCTTGATCAGATCGACGTGCAGGTCGATGTAGCCGCCCATCTCGATGGCGCCGCAGAAGGTGATCTCGCCATCGCCCTGGCTGAAGTGCAGGTCACCGCCGGAGAGCAGGGCGCCGGGGACGAGGACGGGGTAGAAGACCCGGGAGCCGCGGGTGAAGTTCTTGATGTCGTGGTTGCCGCCGTTCTCCCTGGCCGGAACCGTGCGGGCGCCTTCGGCGGCGACGCGGAAGGCGGCCTCGCCGGTCGCCGTCCCGGCCAGCGCGTTGTCGGCCAGCGGGGGCAGGGCGAGCGCTGGCACGCGGTGCGGGTCGGTGTCGATGAGGGCCTGCTCGCGGGCGTTCCAACGGGCCAGCAGTTCGGCGGAGGGCGCGGTGCCGAAGAGACCGGGGTGGGTGATGCCGGTGTAGCGGACGCCGGGGATGTGGCGTGAGGTGGCCTGCTGGCCGTGGAAGTCCCAGACGGCCTTGTACGAGTCGGGGAAGCGGTCGGTGAGGAAGCCGCCTCCGTTGTTCTTGGCGAAGACGCCGGTGTAGCCCCAGCCCTGCCCCGAGCCTTCGCCCTCCGACTGCGGTACGGGGCCCAGGTCGAGGATGTCGACGACGAGCAGGTCGCCGGGCTCGGCACCTTCCACCGCGATGGGGCCGCTGAGCATGTGGGCGTGGGTGAGGTCGACGTCGCGGACGTCGTTGGCCGAGTCGTTGTTGCCGATCTGGTTGTCGGTCCAGTCCCGGCACTCGACGCGGAAGTCCGAGCCCGGCTTCACGGTGACGGCGGGCGGGATGTCGGGGTGCCAGCGGTTGTGTCCGGGGACCTTCTGGT
>NZ_JAAAYH010000135.1:0-19900 GCF_018035285.1 Streptomyces sp. MK37H
ATATGATGACTATGTACCTTTTTCGTCCTATTAGGCCGTTCGGCTCAGTGTCCAAGGGGTGCCAGGGACGCGGCGGATCCGTACGCTGTTGCAGCGGTGCACACCCCCATCCGGCGGAGGACGGACACACCTATGAAAATGCTCATCAACGTCCCCGAGACCGTGGTCCCCGACGCGCTGCGCGGACTGGCCGCCTGCCACCCCGAGCTGATCGTCGACGTCGACAACCGGGTGATCGTCCGGCGGGACGCGCCGGTCGAGGGCAAGGTGGGACTGGTCTCCGGCGGCGGCTCGGGGCACGAACCGCTGCACGGCGGTTTCGTGGGCCCCGGCATGCTCGACGCCGCCTGCCCCGGCGAGGTGTTCACCTCCCCCGTACCGGATCAGATGGTGCGCGCGGCGGCCGCGGTGGACAGCGGCAAGGGCGTGCTGTTCATCGTCAAGAACTACACGGGCGACGTGCTCAACTTCGACATGGCCGCCGAGCTCGCCGAGGACGAGGGCATCCAGGTCGCCAAGGTCCTGGTCAACGACGACGCGGCGGTCACCGACAGCCTCTACACGGCGGGCCGTCGCGGCACCGGCGCCACCCTGTTCGTGGAGAAGATCGCGGGCGCGGCGGCCGACGAGGGCGCGCCGCTGGAGCGGGTGGAGTCGATCGCCCGGCGGGTGAACGAGCTCTCGCGGAGCTTCGGCGTGGCGCTCAGCGCCTGCTCCACCCCGGCCAAGGGCGGCCCCACCTTCGATCTTCCCGCCGGGGAGCTGGAGTTGGGCGTGGGTATCCACGGCGAGCCGGGGCGTGAGCGGCGGGCGATGATGACCTCCCGCGAGATCGCCGACTACGCGGTGGAGGTGGTGGTCGAGGACCTGCGCCCGGACAGCCCGGCGCTGCTGCTCGTCAACGGCATGGGTGCGACCCCGCAGCTGGAGCTGTACGGCTTCGCCGCCGAGGTGCACCGGGCGCTCGGCGAGCGCCGGGTGGCGGTGGCGCGTACGCTCGTCGGCAACTACGTCACATCACTCGACATGGCGGGCGCTTCGATCACGCTGTGCCAGGTCGACGAGGACCTCCTGCGGCTGTGGGACGCGCCCGTGCGGACCGCCGGACTGCGCTGGGGCGCCTGAGGCCGGCCGGCCCCCGATACGTACGCTGTCGCCGTTGGCTACACCCCGAGGAGGCGTCTGTGTCCAGCAGTGAACCCGCCGTCGACGATGTGCTCGACACCCCTTTCTTCCTCCGATGGCTCACCGCCGCGGCCACGTCCGTGAGCCGTGAGGCGGCCCGTCTCACCGACCTGGACTCCGCGATCGGCGACGCCGACCACGGCACCAATATGCAGCGCGGCTTCGCCGCCGTGGCCGAGGCGCTGGAGAAGGAGCCCCCGGGCTCGCCCGGGGCCGCGCTCATCCTGGCCGGGCGCCAGCTGATCTCCAAGGTGGGCGGGGCCTCCGGACCGCTGTACGGGACGCTGCTGCGGCGCGCCGGCAAGGCGCTCGGCGACGCCGAGCAGATCACCCCGCAGCAGCTGGCGGACGCGCTGCGGGCCGGGGTGGACGCGGTGGCGCAGCTCGGCGGCGCCGCGCCCGGCGACAAGACGATGCTGGACGCGCTGCTCCCCGCCGTCGAGGCGCTGGGCGGGGGCACCGGGTCGTTCGCGGCCGCGGGCGAGGCCGCCGAGAAGGGGGCGCTGGCCACCGTGCCGATGCTGGCCCGCAAGGGCAGGGCCAGCTATCTGGGCGAACGCAGCGTCGGCCACCAGGACCCGGGCGCCACCTCGTCGGCGCTGATCATCGACGCGCTGGCGGAGGCGGCCCGATGACCGACGAGAGCGGGAAGGTCGGCATAGTCCTGGTGTCGCACAGCGCTGCGGTGGCCGACTCCGTCGCCGAGCTGGCGAAGGCGCTGTCCGGCGGCGGCACGGCGCCGGTCCGCGCCGCGGGCGGCACCGAGGACGGCGGCTTCGGCACCAGTCCGGAGCTGATAGCGGAGGCGGCCCAGGCGGTCGACCGGGGCGCCGGAGTGGCGGTCCTGGTGGACCTGGGCAGCGCGGTCCTGTCCGTCAAGGCGCTGCTGGCCGAGGGCGACGAACTGCCCGACGGCACCCGATTGGTGGACGCGCCGCTCGTGGAGGGCGCGGTCGCGGCGCTCGTCACCGCCTCCACCGGGGCGGATGTGGAGGCGGTGCTCCAGGCGGCCTCGGAGGCGTACGACTACCGCAAGGTCTGATACCGCCGCCGCGCGCTATCGAACGGGGTCCCGCCGGTGACGGCGGGGCCCCGGTCCGTCTGAGCCCCGTTCCGCCCGGCCGCTGCTCCGCCTGACTCCTGCTCCGCCTGACTCCTGTTCAGTCTTCAACGAACACTCCGGGTCCATATTGCGCCGCCGCTTATTCCACTGATACTCGGTGCGTACGGGGCGAGTTGCCCGGTTTCGGACCGCTCCGGGCACGGTGACAGCACGCCGCCCCCTTCGGCCGTCAAGCGATAGGCGCGACACCAGAACGGGCTTCCGAATCCGTCGATCTTGCGTCTAGACTACTCATGTCCGAGTGGGGGGACCGGCGGCACTCAGGGGGAATAAATGGGCGTAATTGATTGTGCCCGCGCACACCTGGCATCCATCGAACCGATGATGTCCACGCGGGTGTCGCACCGGCCGTGGCCCCTTTGCGGCCCGGCCCGGATTCCACGCGCGGAAATGACCCGACCGCGCCGACCGCACGATTCCCTGAGCGTCTGAGCTTCGCGCCCGTCACGGGCGTTCGACATATCGACCATGGGCGGCGGTCGTGTCTCACGTCTGCCTTCATGGTGCCGTACAGAGCACGGACGGCAATCCATCTTTTTCCATACAAAGCAAGGGTTTCCGCGTGCCTGTTTTCTTCTCCTTAATCAACGGATTTCGACATTTCGACGTGGAGGAGTCAGTCGCATGACCACACCCACGCTCAGCCCCGGCCGCTTG
This sequence comes from Streptomyces sp. MK37H, assembly GCF_018035285.1. Taxonomy (NCBI): domain Bacteria; kingdom Bacillati; phylum Actinomycetota; class Actinomycetes; order Kitasatosporales; family Streptomycetaceae; genus Streptomyces; species Streptomyces sp. MK37H. Next base: position 2,966 of record NZ_JAAAYH010000135.1, read on the forward strand.
GATGCGGATACCGTCCGTGAGTCGGTGGACGTCGTACTCGAAGATTTCCTGACGGCCAAGGCCCATACCACCCCGCAACACCATCTGCCGTATCTCTCCGGGCTGCTCAAGGATTTCCTGTCCGGCGGAAAGCGCATACGGCCCCTGTTGTGTGTCACCGGCTGGCAGGCCGTCGGCGGCGGCGAGGATACCGAGACGGTGTTCCGGGTGGCCGCCTGCCTGGAGATGTTCCACGCCTTCGCGCTGATCCACGACGACGTCATGGACGACAGCGACACCCGCCGCGGCCGGCCGACCATCCATCGCACCCTGGCCGCGCTGTGCGCCACCGACCGCACGCCCGATCAGATCGAGCGGTTCGGGGTCAGCGGGGCGGTGCTGCTCGGCGACCTCGCCCTCACCTGGTCGGACGAGCTCCTGCACTCGGCCGGTCTGACGCCCGTCCAGTTCGACGCCGTGCTGCCGCTGCTGTCGGAGATGCGCACCGAGGTGATGCTGGGCCAGTACCTCGATCTGCAGGCCACCGGGGAGCTGACGGACGACGTCGAGGCCACCCTCACGGTCAACCGGTACAAGACCGCCAAGTACACCATCGAGCGTCCGCTGCACGTCGGAGCCGCCGTCGCGGGCGCCGGCCCGGAGGCCATGGAGGCGTTCACCGCCTACGCCCTGCCGCTCGGCGAGGCGTTCCAGCTCCGCGACGATCTGCTGGGCGTATACGGCGATCCGGAGTCGACCGGCAAGTCCCAGCTGGACGATCTGCGGGCCGGGAAGAACACCACCCTGATCGCGCTCGCCCTGCGCGGCTCCGACAGCGTCCAGGCGGCGCGGCTGCGCAGCCTCATCGGCAATCCGCTACTGGACGAGCGGGACGCCGCGACCATTCAGGAGATCTTCGCCGCCACCACAGCCCGGGAGGCCGTCGAGCAGATGATCGACGACCGCCGGACGCAGGCCCTGCGGGCCCTCGACGACGCCCCATTCACCGCGGACGCGGTCAACGCGCTGAAGCAGATCGCCCGCATGGCCACTGTGAGGAACTCATGACGACAGAACTTTCCACGGCCGGGGCCCAGGACATCAGCCGGAACAGCGTCCGCCCGTACCTGGAGGAGTGCACCCGCCGCTTCCAGGAGATGTTCGACCGCCATGTCGTCACCCGGCCCACCAAGGTCGAATTGACCGACGCCGAACTGCGCGAGGTCATCGACGACTGCAACGCGGCGGTGGCCCCGCTCGGCAAATCGGTTTCCGATGAGCGCTGGATCTCCTATGTGGGGGTGGTCCTGTGGTCCCAGAGCCCCCGTCATATCAAGGACATGGAGGCGTTCAAGGCCGTCTGCGTCCTGAACTGCGTGACGTTCGTGTGGGACGACATGGATCCCGCACTCCACGACTTCGGTCTCTTCCTGCCCCAGCTGCGCAAGATCTGCGAGAAGTACTACAGCCCCGAGGACGCGGAGGTCGCGTACGAGGCGGCGCGCGCCTTCGTCACCAGCGACCATATGTTCCGCAACTCGCCCATCAAGGCAGCGCTGTGCACCACGTCCCCGGAGCAGTATTTCCGTTTCCGGGTCACCGACATCGGCGTCGACTTCTGGATGAAGATGTCGTATCCGATCTACCGGCATCCGGAGTTCACCGAACACGCCAAGACGAGCCTGGCCGCGCGCATGACCACCCGCGGACTCACCATCGTCAACGACTTCTACTCCTATGACCGCGAGGTCTCGCTGGGCCAGATCACGAACTGTTTCCGGCTCTGCGATGTGAGCGATGAGACGGCGTTCAAGGAGTTCTTCCAGGCCCGGCTCGATGACATGATCGAGGACATCGAGTGCATCAAGGCGTTCGACCAGCTGACGCAGGACGTGTTCCTCGATCTGATCTACGGCAACTTCGTCTGGACCACCAGCAACAAGCGCTACAAGACGGCCGTCAACGACGTCAACTCTCGCATCCAGTGAGGGAACGGGGACCCGTGACTCCCACGAAGAGCTCCGCACAGCCGGAGCGCTCCTGGACCACCGGCACGGCGCCCGGCTCGGTGCCGCTGCTGGGGCACACCCTGGCGCTGTGGCGCCGTCCGCTCCAGTTCCTGGCCTCCCTGCCCGCCCACGGCGATCTGGTGGAGGTCAGGCTGGGGCCCAGCCGCGCCTATCTGGCCTGCCATCCCGAGCTGGTCCGTCAGGTGCTGCTCAATCCCCGGGTGTTCGACAAGGGCGGGGTCTTCGACAAGGCGCGGCAGCTGCTCGGGAACAGCCTCTCGGTCTCCCGGGGCGAGGACCACCGCTACCAGCGGCGCATGATCCAGCCCGCGTTCCACACCCCGAAGATCGCCGCCTACACCGCCGCGGTCGCCGATGACACCCGCGCCGCGATCGGCTCCTGGGAGCCGGGGCGCACCCTGGACATCAGCGACACCATGCACGCCCTGCTGATGCGGGTGGCCGCGCGGACGCTGTTCTCCACCGGGATCGACGTGGCGACGATCGACGAGGCGCGCCACTGTCTGCGCATCGTCTCGGACGGCATCTACAAGCGCACGATGGCGCCTTTGGGGATCATGGAGAAGCTCCCCACCCCGGGCAACCGGCGCTATGACCGGGCCAATGCCCGGCTGCGGCAGATCGTGGACGAGATGATCCGCGAGCGCCGGCGCTCCGGCGCCGACCACGGCGACCTGCTCTCCACGCTGCTGCGCGCCGAACACCCGGAGACCGGTAAGGGTCTTGACGACGGCGAGGTCCTCGACCAAGTGGTCACCTTCCTGGTGGCCGGGAGCGAGACCACCGCCTCGACCCTGGCCTTCGTCTTCCATCTCCTGGGCGCCCACCCGGAGGTGGAGAAGCGGGTGCACGCCGAGATCGACGAGGTCCTGGAGGGCCGCATCCCCACCTTCGAGGACCTGCCGTCCCTGGAGTACACCCGCGGGGTCATCACCGAGTCGCTGCGGCTGTATCCGCCGTCCTGGATGGCGATGCGGGTCACGGCGGCCGAGACCGAACTCGGCGGCCGGACCGTCCCGGCGGGCACGATGATCCTCTACAGCGCCCAGGCGCTGCACCACAACCCCGAACTGTTCCCCGACCCCGAGCGGTTCGACCCCGAGCGCTGGCTCGGCGACCGCGCCAAGGAGGTGGAGCGCGGGGCGCTGCTCCCGTTCGGCGCGGGCAGCCACAAGTGCATCGGCGACGTCCTGGCGCTGACCGAGACCGCCCTCATCGTGGCGACGATCGCGAGCCGGTGGCGTCTCCGCCCGGTGCCCGGGACGACGTTGCGCCCCGAGCCGAAGGCGACGCTCGAACCCGGCCCGCTGCCCATGGTGTGCGAGCCGCGCTGACGACGTCCGGTCCGGGGTCCGCCCCGGACCGGACGCCCCGTACCTTCCGTACCCCACCTCGCGAGTGAAGGACATCTTCCGCATGAGGACCGCGCAGCAACCGGCGACGCGCCACTGGCGGCACGCCGTCGCCCCCGGCGGGCTTCCGCTGGCCGGCCACGCCCTGCTCATGGGCCGCAAACCGCTTCAGTTCCTGGCCTCCCTGCCCGCCCACGGCGATCTGATCGAGCTCCGGCTGGGGCCCCGGCCCGTCTATCTGCCCTGTCATCCGGAGCTGATCCAGCAGGTGCTGGTGAACGCGCGGGTCTACGACACCGGCGGGCCGGTCAAGGAGAAGGCCAAGCCCATCCTGGGCAACGGCCTGATCACCTCCGACTGGGCGGACCACCGGCGGCAGCGCCGACTGGTGCAGCCCGCCTTCCACACCGCCCGGATCGCCAAGTACGCCGAGGTGATGGAGCGGGAGTGCGAGGCCGAGTCCACGGCGTGGACGGCGCGCCGCCCCATCGACGTCAGCCACGAGATGCTCGCGCTCACCGCGCGGGTGACCGCCCGTGCGCTCTTCTCGACCGATATGGCGCCGCATGCCGTTGCCGAGATCCAGCACTGTCTGCCCATCGTCGTGGAGGGCGCCTACCGGCAGGCGATCGACCCCACCGGACTGCTGGCCAAGCTCCCGCTCGCGGCGAACCGGCGCTTCGACGACGCGCTCGCCCGGCTCAACCAGCTCATCGACCGCATGATCGACGACTACAAGGCGTCGGACGACGGCGACCGCGGCGATGTGCTGTCCGCGCTCTTCGCGGCACAGGACGACGAGACCGGCGGCACGATGTCGGACCAGGAGATCCACGACCAGGTCATGACCCTGCTGCTGGCCGGAATCGAGACCACCGCCTCCGCGCTGACCTGGGCCTGGTTCCTGCTCGGCCGCAATCCCCGGGCCGAGGCCGCGCTGCACGCCGAGGTCGACGAGGTGCTGGGCGGGCGCGCCCCGCGCTACGCCGACGTCCCCCGGCTCGCGTACACCCAGCGGGTGTTCAGCGAGGCGCTGCGGCTCTTCCCGCCCGCGTGGCTGTTCACCCGGACCACCACCGAGTCCACCGAGCTCGGCGGGCGGCGGCTGCCCCCGGCGTCGGACGTGCTGATCAGCCCGTATGTGCTGCACCGCGATCCGGCGCTCTTCCCCCGCCCGGAGTCGTTCGACCCGGACCGCTGGCTCCCCGAGCGGGCCAAGGAGGTGACGCGCGGCTCGTATCTGCCGTTCGGCGGTGGCAGCCGCAAGTGCATCGGCGATGTCTTCGGCATGACGGAGGCGACGCTCGCCCTGGCCGCGATCGCGGGCCGCTGGCGGATGCGCCCGATTCCGGGGACGAAGATCCGGCCGAGGCCGCAGATGAGCCTCACCGCCGGTCCGCTGCGGATGATTCCGGAACCACGCTGAACGCCGTGCCCCACAGACCCCGCGGACCGCGGTGGGTGACCGCCGCGGTCCGTCGAGCCGGGGCGGTCCGTGGAGTGCTCCTGGCCGGGGGGTCAGGCGTCCGGAGCCGGGGTGAAACGTATCGGCAGTCGTCGCAGCCCGCGCAGCATCAGGCTGGGCCGCCAGGCGAGCTCGGACGGATCGGCGTCCAGTGCGAGATCGGGGCAGCGCTCCAGCAGGGCCCGGAAGGCGATGGCCCCTTCGAGCCGGGCCAGCGGGGCGCCCAGGCAGTGGTGGACGCCATGTCCGAAGGCGAGATGGCCGCGCGGTGCGCGCCGGATGTCGAAGCGGTCCGGGTCGGCGAAGCGCCGGGGGTCGCGCGACCCGGCGGCCAGGACGACCCCCACCGGCTCCCCGGCCGGAATGGTCGTGCCCGCGATCTCCACCGGCTCCCTGGTGAAGCGGAACGCGGCGCTCTCCACCGGGCCGTCGTAGCGCAGCATCTCCTCGATCGCGCCGTCCAGCAGCGACCAGTCGGCGCGCAGCGCGGCCAGCTGCTCGGGATGGCGGAGCAGGGCGAGGGTGCCGCTGGAGATCAGGTTGGCGGAGGTCTCGTAGCCCGCGACCAGCAGCACGAACGTCATGCCGAGCATCTCCTCGTCGGAGAGCGCGTCCCCGTCCCCGTCCATGGTGCGGACCAGGGCGCTGAGCAGATCGTCTCCGGGGCTGCGGCGCTTGGCCTCGATGAGCTCCGCGAAGTAGCCCGTCAGGGCCTGGGCGGCGGCACCGGCGGCCTCCGGGCGGGTCGGGTCGGTGCTCTCGAGGTACCAGTCGTGAAACGCCTTACGGTCCGTCTCCGGCACGCCCAGCAGCTCGCAGATGACGGCCAGGGGCAACGGCAGCGCGTAGTCCTCGACGAGATCGGCCCGGCCCAGCGGGGCCATCGCGTCCAGCAGTTCGTCCGCGATCTGCCGGACGCGGGGGCGCAGGGCCTCTATCCGGGCCGGGGTGAAGGCGCGGGCCACCAGCCCCCGCAGCCGGGTGTGGTGCGGCGGGTCGGTCTGCACCATGTTCCGCCCGATGGCATTGCCGCCGTCGTCCTGCCACGCGGCCGAGTGACGGACGTCATTGCTCAGCCGGGGGTCGGTCAGCGCGGCGCGGGCCTCCTCGTGGCCGACGACGAGCCAGAACTCACCGGAGGCGTCGGTGCGCACCCGGTGGACCGGGCCGCGCTCCCGCAGCCGTGCGTAGACCGGATACGGGTTGACGACGAAATCCGCGCCGAGCGCGGACAGATCCTGGGGCATGCGATCCCCTCAGTCGGTTGGCGGCTTCCCCCGAAGCCAGAACCGGGGATCATTCCCCGTTCTAGCGATGATCTTAACACTAACCGGAGAGATTCCCCCGGTTAGTGTTAGGGTTGCGGGCCATGGGCAGCCGTGTGGAGAAAGAGACACCGTTGCGCCGAGACGCACGGCGCAACCGCGAGATGCTGATAGCTGCCGCCCGGGAGATCTACACGGATCAGGGTGTGGACGCCCCGCTCGACGACATCGCCCGTCGGGCCGGAGTCGGCAGCGCCACCCTCTACCGGCGCTTCGCCGGCCGGGCGGAACTCATCGAGGCGGTATTCGGCGATTCCCTTCGGGACATCCTGCGGGCCGCCGAGGAGGCCCGCTCCGCGACCGATGCCTGGGCCGGGCTCACAGCCTACCTGGAGCGCATCTTCGGGCTGCTCGCCGCCGACCGGGGCACCAACGACCTGATGACCACCGGCATCCAGGGCGTTCCCTCGCTCGACGCGCTCCGCAAGGAGAACCACAAGACGCTCGACGACCTTCTGGGCCGCGCCCAGGAGCAGGGCAAGGTCCGGGCGGACGCCACCGCGGAGGACCTGCAGTTCATGCTGGCCGCGCTCGGCCGCGCGGTCCCCGGCTCGACCGTGGCCGCGCCACTGGCCTGGCGCCGCTATCTGGCCCTGCTGCTCGACGGGCTGCGCCCCGAGGGGTCCCATCCGCTCCCGGCCCCCTCGCTCACCCCGGAACAGCTCAACGCCGCCATGCTCCAGCTCGGCAAAGTACGGCGGCCGCGCGCGGGACGCGCCGACTAGGGTCCTTCTGACGGATCTCCGTGGAAGAAGGAGCGGCGTCAGGGGGCACCTCCCAGCGGTAGCTGGGGGAGCGTGCTCTCGGCGTGCCGCGCGGAAGCCCTCGTAGCGGAGCTACTTGGGTTTTCGCGCGGTGGGGCGAGAGGGCGTGCCGGGCGTCGCGACGCCGCGGAGATCCGTCAGAAGGACCCTAGGGGGTCGCCTCGGGGGCGGGGCGCGCCGACGCGAGGGCGCCCTGGAAGGAACGGGCCGACTCTCGGGCTTCCTGGGCGGGGCGTGTCACCACAGTGGCCGGGTGAAGTATGTCGCCCGCCTACATATCCGAGCCGAACTGCGCATTTCTACGGTGTGGCAACACAAAACCGTCCCCGCACCCCGCTCGGAAGTGGTGACCCATGCCTACCCCGGATTCTCCGGCCTCCGCTCCCCCGACCCCACCCGGCTCACTGCGCCGTATCGTCGCCGCGAGCCTCATCGGCACCACCATCGAGTGGTACGACTTCTTCCTCTACGGCTCGGCCGCCGCGCTCGTCTTCAACAAGCTCTTCTTCCCGGACTCCGACCCGCTCGTCGGTACGCTGCTGTCCTTCCTGACCTACGCGGTCGGCTTCGCCGCCCGGCCGGTCGGCGCCCTGGTCTTCGGCCACTACGGCGACCGGCTCGGCCGTAAGAAGCTGCTGATCCTGAGTCTGCTGATGATGGGCGGCGCGACCTGCGCCATCGGGCTGCTGCCCACCCATGCCACGGTCGGCTCGGCGGCGCCCGTACTGCTCACCGCGCTGCGTCTGCTCCAGGGGTTCGCGCTGGGCGGCGAATGGGGCGGGGCGGTGCTGCTGGTGTCGGAGCACGGGGACGCGCGGCGGCGCGGATTCTGGGCGTCCTGGCCGCAGACCGGCGCCCCCGCGGGGCAGCTGCTGGCCACCGGGGTGCTCTCCGCCCTGACGGCCACGCTCTCCGACGAGGCCTTCGAGTCATGGGGCTGGCGGGTGCCGTTCCTGCTCTCGGGGGTGCTGGTGCTGGTCGGCCTGTGGATTCGTCTCTCTGTCGATGAATCGCCGGTCTTCAAGGCCGCGCTGGCCCGGGCCGAGGCCCGTAAGGCGGCCGCGGGCGGGGACGAGGACGCCGCCGAGAAGATGCCGCTGGTGGCGGTCCTGCGCGACCACTGGCGGGATGTGCTGATCGCCATGGGCGCGCGGATGGCCGAGAACATCAGCTACTACGTCATCACCGCCTTCGTCCTCGTCTACGCGACCTCCGACCATGTGGGCCTCGGCAAGCAGACCGCGCTCAACGCCGTACTGATCGCCTCGGCCGTGCACTTCGCGGTCATCCCGGCGTGGGGCGCGCTGTCGGACCGGGTCGGGCGCCGCCCGGTGTATCTCCTGGGCGCGGTGGGCGTGGGCGCGTGGTCCTTCCCGTTCTTCCTCCTCATCGACACCAAGGGCTTCCCGGCCCTGGTGCTCGCCGTGACGGTCGGGCTGGTCTTCCACGGGGCGATGTACGCGCCCCAGGCGGCCTTCTTCTCCGAGATGTTCGCGACCCGGATGCGGTATTCGGGGGCGTCGATCGGCGCGCAGTTCTCGTCCGTCGCGGCCGGTGCGCCCGCCCCTCTCATCGCCACCGCGCTGCTGGCCGACTACAACAGCGCCACGCCGATCGCCCTCTATGTGATCGCGGCGGCTCTGCTCACCCTGGTGGCCGTGGGCGCCGCCAAGGAGACCCGGGACCGCGACCTGGCCGCCGTCGAACCGACCTCGGCCCCCTCCCCTGGGTCGGCGACGGAGGCGGCGAAGCGCACGGCCCGTTCGGCCTCGCCTCGGTAGGCCACGGCCGAGGCCCAGTAGCCCACGGCCGAGGCTCAGTAGCCCACGGCCGAGGTCAGGCGGTGCAGCCGCAGGGCGAGCTGGATCTCCAGGGAGCGGGCGGGCGACTGCCAGTCGGGGCCGAGCAGCCGCCCGATCCGCTCCAGCCGCTGCGCCACCGTGTTGACGTGCACGTGGAGGGCGTCCTTCGTACGGGCCGGGCTCATCCCGCCGGCGAAGTACGCGTCGAGCGTGCGGATCAGTTCGGTGCCGCGCCGCTCGTCGTAGTCGATGACGGCGCCCACGGTGCGGTTCACGAAGTCCTGGACGCCGGTGCCGTCCGGGGCGCCCTCGCGGGTCCCGGCCAGCAGCAGGCCGAGGAAGCCGAAGTCCTCGGCGGCGGCGCCCTGTCCGGCCCGGCCCAGCACCCGCAGGGCGGCCAGACAGCGCCGGGCCTCGGCGTAGCCCGCGGCGACCTCCCCGGGCCGCGCGGCGGGCGCGGGAACGGGCGCGGAGGCGCCCACGGTGACCGCGGCGTGCGCGGCGGTGCCCAGCTGCCGGGCGGTGCGGCGGGCGAGGGCGTCGGCGGTGTCGCCGTCGGCGAGCGGCAGCAGCAGGACGGTGCCGCCGTCGCGGGCGGCGGCCAGACCGTGCCGGGTAGCCGCCAGGTGGGACGCGGCGGACCACAGCCGCCGACGGCCCGCGGCATCCTCGGCGGGCGCGCCACCGGACGTGCTGGACGTGCTTCCGGGCCCGCTTCCGTGTGTATTGCCGTGTGCGTTGCCGGGCGCGGTGGCGGGTGTGCCCATGCCCGGGGCCTCGATGCCCGCCGCGAGCACCACATGGGGCGTGTCCAGGTCCGCCTGGAGCCGCGCGGCGCGCTCCCGCAGCAGGCGGGGCTCGCGGTCGGGGGCGTCGAGGAGGTCGTCCAGGAGCTCACCGCGCACCCGCTGTTCGGCCTCGCCCGCGGAGCGGCGGGCGAGCTGCAGCAGTGAGGTGACCATCGCGGCCCGCTCCAGGGTGCGCTGGTCCACGGGGTCGAGCCGGGGGTGGCCGCGCAGTACGAGCGCGCCGAGCAGTTCGCCGCCCGCCGAGACCGCGGCGACCCAGTCCTCCTCGCCGTCGCGCACCGCGTGGCCGTCGGCCCGGGACCGGTCGACGGCCGCCGCGGGCGCCTCGTCGGCCTCAAGGAACTCCACGGAGCCGCTCAGCACCTCGGCCACGGCGTCGGCCACGTCGTGCACCCCGCCACCGCGCAGCACCAGCTCGGTGAGCCGGTCGTGGACGTCGGAGGCGCGCTCGATGACCCGGCTGCGGTCCCGGATGATCTCGTTGGCGGCCTCCAGCTCGGCGAGCGCCGTACGGGTCTCGGCGAGCAGATGAGCGGTGTCGATGGCCACGGCCGCGTGGGCGGCGAACGAGCCGACCAGCGCGATCTGCTCGCGTTCGAACACCCGGGCCCTGCGGTCGGCCGCGAACAGCACGCCGATGACACCGCTGCCGAGCAGCAGCGGCACCCCGAGGATGGCCACGAGCCCCTCGTCCCTGACGCCCGCGTCGATGGCGTGGGTGTGCTGGAACCGCGGATCGTGGAAGTAGCTCTCGGTCACGTAAGGGCGGGCTGTCTGGGCCACCAGACCGCCGAGCCCCTCCCCCATGCCGAGCCGCAGCTGCTGGAAGCGGGCCGAGACCGAACCGTCGGTGACCCTCATATAGGTGTCACCGGCCGTCGGGTCGTTGAGCGTCAGATAGGCCACCTCGGTGCCCAGCAGGGAGCGGGCGCGCTGCACGATGGCCTGGAGCACCGCGTCCAGGTCGCGCAGCCCCGCCAGGTCGTGGGCGGTCTCGAAGAGCGCGGACAGCTCGGCCTCGCGGCGCCGTCGCCCCTCCAGCTCACCGCGCACCCGCAGGGCGAGCAGCTTGGCACGCTCCAGGGCAGCCAGCTGGTCGGCCGGGGCCTTGTCGGCGCGGGCGCGCAGCACCGGGCGCTCGTACGCCTCGGCGGGCGCGCCGCGTGCGAGCAGTTCCAGGTAGGGGTTCTCCGGCCGGTCGTCGGGCATGGGCACAGGCATACTCCCGCCGGGCGCGGCGGCGCCAGCCGTAAGGCGGCCCGGTGCCTTGTCGACGGGGCGGCCGGGCAACAGGCGGTCCGGTGGCTGAGCCAATGGGCCACCGTCCGCCGGTGGCTCAGCCAATCGGCCACCGTCCGCCGGTGGCTCAGCCAATCGGCTTTCGTGGTCCAGTGGCTGAGCCAATCGGCCATCAATGGCCGGTGACCGATCCGATGGGCCGCTCAGTGGGCGGTCCATCCGCCGTCCATGCTGAGCGAGGCCCCGGTGATGAAGGACGTGTGCGGACCGCAGAGGTACCCGACGGCCTCGGCGACCTCCTCGGGCTCGACCAGCCGCTTGACCGCCGCGTCGGCCAGCATCACCTCGGAGACCACCCGCTCCGGCGAGATCCCGTGGGCCTCGGCCTGGTCGGCGATCTGCCGCTCGACGAGCGGGGTGCGCACATAGCCGGGGTTGACGCAGTTGGACGTCACCCCGTGCTCCGCGCCCTCCAGGGCGGCGACCTTGGAGAGCCCCTCCAGACCGTGTTTGGCGGCCACATAGGCCGACTTGTACGGGGAGGCACGCAGCCCGTGCACCGAGGAGATGTTCACGATCCGGCCCCAGCCCTGGGCGTACATGTGCGGCAGCGCGCCGCGCACCAGCCGGAAGGGGGCCTCGAGCATCACGGTGAGCACTCGGGAGAAGACCTCGGGCGGAAAGTCCTCGATGGGCCGGACCAGTTGGAGCCCGGCGTTGTTGACCAGGATGTCGGTGCCCGAGGCGGCCCGCTCGGCGGCGTCGAGGTCGGTGAGGTCCAGGGGGTGGGCCTCGACCGGGCCGGGCATTCCGGAGGCCGCGGCGACGAGGTCGGTGAGGCCCCCGGTGTCCAGGTCGACGGCCCGCACCCGCGCCCCGGCGGCGGCCAGCCGCAGCGTGCAGGCCCGGCCGATGCCCCCGGCGGCGCCCGTGACGAGTGCGGTACGGCCGGAGAGGTCGGGGCCGCCGGACGGCCGTGAGTCCGGGCCTGGTGTGGTGGACGCGCTCATGAGGGGCACATTAGGCAGCCGTCGGGCCCGGACCGATGTGGGGGCGGCACATACTTCACTCCCCGATGATGGGCTCGAACCATGTCGGGCCGTCCTCGAGCGCCTGCTTGATCCGGGACAGGGAGAAGTCCTCCATCTCGGGCAGCGCGTCGAGCGGGAACCAGCCGACGTCCAGCGACTCGTCGTCGTTCACCCGCGCCTCGCCGCCGACCACGCGGCAGCGGAAACAGATGTCCACGAACTGGCACTTGTCGTCGTTGGGATAGGTCACCGGCGCCAGGGTCCGTACGAGCACGACGCGTTCGGGGACGCAGCGCACCGCGGTCTCCTCCTCGACCTCGCGTACCACCGCCGTGGCCGGCTGCTCACCGGGTTCGGGGATGCCACAGATGATGGTCCATCGGCCGTTGTCTGCCCGGCGGCCCAGCAGCACCTGGTCCTGGTCGTCGAAGACCACGGCGCTCACGCCCGGCAGATAGAGCAGTTCATGACCGATGGAGGCCCTGAGGTCACGGATGAAGTCGGGGGTCGGCATGAGCCGAGGGTATCGGGCGGAAATGGGGGCGCACGAGGCGGCCGTACGGCGCCCTGAACGGCGGGCGTTTCACGACCGACTCATCGTTTCTGCGCACCATATACACATTCCTTATGACAAGCGCTACGGTTTCGGGTGTCATGGCTCGCGCGACGGCCGTAAGGGCGTCGGCGCGGTGCCCGTCACGACGGGGGGTCGGCGGGATGACGTCATCAGTGGTGGAGCCTGTCGTGCAGGACCACGGCAGACCGGCCGACGGCTGCGCCGGTGCGTCCGATGTCGCGGGGGTTCTGATCCTCGCCGGTTGTGCCGTCTGGGCGCTTATCGCGGCCATGGGGCGGCCGGCCCGCCCCGAGGGAGTCCTGCTGGCGGTGTTAGCGGTGGCCGCCGGGTACGCCTGCGGCCGGATCGCCGGATCACTGCTGCCGGTCGCCGGGGCGGCGGCCGCCGGGCTCGCGGGGTTCGGCCTGGCCTGCACCTCGCCGTACGGGCTCACCGGTCATGAGGGGCCGGGCGCGGCCCAGCTCACCCTGGCCACGGGCGCGCTCTGCTGCGCGGCCTGGGCCGCACCGCGGGTCCTCCGCCCGGCGCTGTGGCTGCCGGCCGTGGCGATCACGCTGACGGCGGTGCTGGGCGGCTCGACGGTCGGCTCGGTGGCGAGCGGCGCCATCCTGGTGTGCTCGCTCATCGCCGCCCGGCCGCGGCGGCTGCCGGCGCTCGCCGCGTGCGCGCTGATCGCGGCGGTCGCGGTCGGCGGCACCTGGGCGGTGGCCAAGGGCTCGGTCCCGGGCGGACTGCCACCCGCCCTGCGCGCCCATCTCACCGAGCACCGGATCCGGCTGTGGCAGGACGCCGCCCGTATCGAGGAAGCGGATCCGTTGCGCGGTGCGGGCCCGGACCGCTTCGGTGAGCTGAGCCCCGCGGCGGCCCAGCCGCTGGGCCCGGAGGCCAAGCCGCATTCGGCGCCGCTGCAGCAGGCGGCCGGTCAGGGGCTGCCGGGGGTGGCCCTGCTGGGCGCGGCCTTCGGCTGGATGCTCCATGCCCTGTGGCGCTCCCCGCGCCCCACTCCCGTGGTCCTTACGGCGGCCGCGACCCTCACGGCCCTGGCCGTCGAATCCTGTCTGGGCAACGCCCTCAGCTTCTCCCAGATCACCGCGGGGGCGGGCCTCCTCGCCGGGCTGGCGACCGCCCGCCGTCTGAACGACGACACGGGAGCGGTGCCATGAGATCCGGCACGGCCCACGCCTACGCGCCTGCGGAAAGGGGATGCGAGCCCCGGAGGCCGCGAAAGGGAACGCACCCCCGAGCGCATCCCCCGAAAAGAGGGGAACGGGGATCGGCTAGACCTGGGAGGTGCGGGCCGCGATCAGCCGCAGCCGGTCGCGGATGACCCGGACCGCCGCCTCCGCGTCGTCCACCGTGACCGTGAAGACGCGGCCGTCCCCGAGGCGGACCACCACGCCCTCGCCCCGGCGCACCACCACGGCGGTGCCCTTCTCGGGGCGCCAGCGGTAGCCCCAGCCGCCCCACTGGCAGGGGGTGACCTTACGGGCCACATCGGCGTGGACCACGTCGCTGAGCGGGATGCGGCGGCGTGGGAGCCCCATATGGCCGCAGCGGATCTCCAGCACCTCGTCGTCGACCCGTACCGCCACATGGACGAAGGCGAGGGTGCCGAAGAGCATCAGCAGCCCGGCGGCGACACAGCCGACGACGGCCATCAGGAGCGGGGCGATGCCCGAGCCCCAGGGCGAGTCGACGGCGAGGTCGACACCGAGTGCCAGGCACGCGGCGCCCGCCACGGCCAGCAGCCACTGCCCGCGATTGTGGGCGCGTCCGATCCAGACCGCGGGCGGCTGCCCGTGGGCGGTCGGCTCTCCGTGGTCGTGGTGCCTCATGGTTGGCAGCGTACTCACCTTCCGGCACCACGGCAGCGGGGCGAGTGAATCCGCTGGTGAGGAGCGTTTAGGTCAGCTCACCGCACGAGGCACCGCTGTCAAGCGCGCGTCGGGGCGACGGGTGCCAGCAGCACGCCTTCGGCGTAGGTCAGGGCGATCTCCGGCAGGGCGGCCTCGCGTCCACTGAGGATGACGGTCAGACCGCCCGGGGTGACCGGGCCGTCCGGCGGGAAGGGGTCGGCGCCGATCCGGCGCAGGGCCTGGGCGGCCACGGCCCCGGCCGAGCCGTGGAGGACGATCGGCGGCGCGTCCGGCTGCTGCACGGCGGTCCGGATGCGGTCGGCGACGAGTTCGTAATGGGTGCAGCCCAGGACGACGGTCGTGACATCGCGCGGGGTGCGGGCCGCCGCGGCGGCCACCGCGGCGTCGATCCCCTCGTTGTCGGCGTGCTGCACCGCGTCCGCGAGCCCCGGGCACGGCACCTCGGTCACCTCGACGCCGTCCGCGAAGTCACGGATCAGTCCGCGCTGGTACGGGCTGCCAGTGGTGGCCGGGGTGGCCCAGATCGCGATCGGCCCTCCCCCGGCCGCCGCGGGCTTGATGGCGGGCACGGTGCCGATGACCGGCAGCCCGGGCTCCAGCTCGGCGCGCAGCGCGGGCAGGGCGTGGACGGAGGCGGTGTTGCAGGCGACGATCAGCGCGTCGGGGCGGTGTGCGGCGGCGGCCCGGGCGCAGCCGAGGGCCAGCCCGGTGACGTCCTCGGGGGTGCGCGGTCCCCACGGCATGGTGGCGGGGTCGGAGGAGAGGAAGAGATCGGCGTCCGGTCGCAGTCGGCGCATCGCGGCGGCGGTGGGCAACAACCCGATTCCGGAGTCCATAAGCGCGATCTTCACCCGGTCACTTTAATGGATCGGTCCCGTGCGCCCGTCGGCCGGGCCCACCTTCGGGCAGACTTCGGCGGGTGAGCGCGCTGATGTGGATCGCCGCCGGGTCGTTGGCCGCATGGCTGTGGCTGCTGCTGGGCCAGGGCTTCTTCTGGCGTACGGACGTACGGCTGCCCCGGACCGGCCCGGACGGCTCGGGGCAGCCGGAGCCGGACGGGTTCGGGCCGCCGGAGCCCGCGGTGTGGCCCTCGGTGGCCGTCGTGGTGCCCGCCCGGGACGAGTCCGCGGTGCTTCCGGCCAGTCTGCCCTCGCTGCTCGCCCAGGACTATCCGGGGCCGGCGGAGATCTTCCTGATCGACGACGGCAGCTCGGACGGCACCGGAAAGCTGGCCCGTGAACTGGCCGACGAGCACGGCGGGCTGCCGCTGACCGTCGGCTCCCCCGGCGAACCCGGCCCCGGCTGGACCGGCAAGCTGTGGGCGGTGCGGCACGGCATGGCGCTCGCCATGACCCGCCTCGCCGCGGACCGCAGGGACGCGGACGGTGTGGACCGTAAGGACACGGACGGCCGGGACACGGACCGTAAGGACGACAGCGGCGTGGACTACCTGCTGCTGACGGACGCGGATATCGCGCATGAGCCGGACTCCCTGCGGGAGTTGGTGCGCGCGGCCGAGGCGAACGGGCTGGATCTGGTCTCCCAGATGGCACGGCTGCGGGTGGTGACCTACTGGGAACGGCTGATCGTGCCCGCCTTTGTCTACTTCTTCGCGCAGCTGTACCCCTTTCGGTGGGTCAACCGGCCCCGGGGGCGCACCGCGGCGGCCGCGGGCGGCTGTGTGCTGCTGCGCCGGGAGGCGGCCGAGCGGGCCGGGGTCCCGGAGGCGATCCGGCAGGCGGTCATCGACGACGTGGCGCTGGCCCGCACGGTGAAACGGTCCGGCGGACGGATCTGGCTGGGGCTGGCCGACCGGGTTGACAGCGTGCGGCCGTATCCGCGGCTGGGCGAGCTGTGGCGGATGGTCTCGCGCAGCGCGTACACCCAGCTGCGGCACAATCCGCTGCTGTTGCTGGTGACGGTCGCGGGGCTGGCGGTGGTGTATCTCGTGCCGCCCGCGGCCGTGGTCGCCGGGATGCTGACGGGGCGTCCCGCGCCGCTGGTGCTGGGCGCCGCCGCCTGGGCGCTGATGGCGGGCACCTACATCCCGATGCTGCGCTACTACCGGCAGACGCTGTGGCTGGCGCCGCTGCTGCCCCTGACGGCCCTTCTCTATCTGCTGATGACCGTGGACTCGGCGGTGCGGCACCACCTCGGGCAGGGCGCGGCCTGGAAGGGGCGCACCTACGCCCGCCCCAGCGCCGCGCCCTGACGGCCGCGCCCCGTGCACCGGGGCTTCACTTGCGGCCGGGAGTCCAGTTCATGCCCCAGCCGTAGGCGTGGTCGAGGGTGCGCTGCGGGCTGGTGCCGCGCTGCGGCACCAGATAGCGGGCCTCGCGCTGCACGACGAGCTCGCCGCCGGTGTTGGTGATGAGCGCGAGCGCGCAGACCGGGGAGGGCACGGTGCACTCGTCGAGCGAGAAGTCGATCGGGGCGCCGAACTGCGGCTGCATGGTGACCGTGGCGTGGAGGTTGGCGAAGCTGCGGGCACCCTCGTAGATGGTCACGAAGACCAGGATCCGGCGGAACAGCTTCTGATGGTCGAGGTTGATGGTGAGGTTCTCACCGGCCGCCCGGGCACCGGTCCGGTCGTCGGCGTCCAGGTGGATGAAGGGCGGCTGGTGCAGCGAGCCGAAGGAGTTGCCGAGCGCCTGGACCACACCCTTGCTGCCGTCGGCTAGTTCG
>NZ_JAAAYH010000136.1:0-19837 GCF_018035285.1 Streptomyces sp. MK37H
TTTCTGTCTCTCCGATCATGATCGGAGCCAGATGATTAGCGCAGCGGCGGTCACGGTGCCGAGGTAGACGTATCCGCGCTTGTCGTAGCGGGTAGCGACGGCCCGGAACTGTTTCAGCTTATTGATTGCCCGCTCGACGACGTTGCGCTTCTTGTAGCGCTCCTTGTCGAAACCCGGTGGCCGCCCGCCGCGTGAACCCCGTCGGAGGCGGGCCGCCTTGTGGTCCTTCTTCTCAGGGATCACGTGCCGGATGCCGCGCCGACGCAGGTAGGCGCGCGTCTTTCGGTTGCTGTATGCCTTGTCGGCTGCGACGCTGTCCGGCGTGCGAGGGGGACGCCCCAGACCGGTGCGCGGGACGCGGATCTTCTCTAAGACCGGTTCGAACTGTGTGCAGTCCGCCCACTGTCCGGGTGTGATCAGCACCGACAATGGGCGGCAACGGCCTTCCGCGCTCAGGTGGACCTTGGTGGTGAATCCGCCACGCGAACGCCCCAGCTGCTCCCCTGTCGCACCGCCTCCTCCAGTAGGGGCTCCGGGTTCTGCACCACCGAGATCCGAAGCGATCTCCGTGGAGCCCTCTTTCGAGGGCCTGAGAGGGGCGGGTGGAGCCGCCTTCGGCGCTCCTGCGGCAGTGCTGGTGGGCGCGCATCACGCTGGAGTCGACCGAGACGTCCCAGTCGATGCCGCCCTCGGCGTCGACCCGGGCTTGGACTTGCTGCAGCAGCCTGTCCCAGGTGCCGTCGGCCGACCACAGATCGTGCCGCTTGTGGACGGTCTGCCACGGTCCGAAGCGTTCCGGCAGCTCACGCCACTGCACCCCGGTGCCCAGCCGGTGGATGATCCCGTTGATCACCTGTCGGTGGTCCCTCCGCCGGCCGCACCGGTTGTTGCCCGACGGCAGCAGCGGCTTCAGCAGCGCCCATTCATCGTCCGTCAGATCCCCCCTGCTGATCACGTCTGGAACGACGAATCACTTGATCGAAGGGGTGTGCTCCCGCGAAGCAGTGACGATCCAGACGGACCCGGGGATGCGGACACCGTCGGACGTCTCGAACTCCGTGAGCGCGTCATGCACTTCGGCACGGATACGGGAGATGGTCACCGGGTCGGCATCGCGCAGGTTGTAGCGGGTCGGGCCCATGGCGAAGAGGAAGTCGACGGCGTCGCCCGCGTTGGCGCCAAAAGTCATGGGAGCCTCGGCGGGGACTACGTCGATGTCGGTGAACCCGGCGGCGGCGAGCACTTGGCGGATGTGCGCGGGGTCGAGGAGCGACCCCATACCCCTGGCGGCGGGGGATGCCTCGCGCAGGAACGGTGAGAGTGCGGCGGTCGCGCGGGCGTAGGCGCTGTCCGGGCCCCCGGGCTGCGGGCCGAGGAACGCGAGTCGGCCCGCTGGCGCGAGCGCGTGCCTGAGATGAGTGAAAGCCGCGATGTGGTCAGCGAAGAACATGACGCCGCCGCGGCTGAGGAGGACGTCGAACCTGCGGTTGGAGAACGGATGCACCTGGGCGTCGCCCTGTTCGAAGGTGACGTTGTCGATGCCTTCCGCGGCGGCGTCGCGTTGGGCGCGTTCCAGCATGGGCGCGGACAGGTCGATTCCGACGACGTTTCCTTCGTACGCCTGCCGCGCGGCGATGCGCGTCGTCTGGCCGGTGCCGCAGCCGACGTCGAGGATCACGTCGTTGGCCGAGATGTCTGCGGCGGCGAACAGAGGCGCGTTGAACGCGCCCATCATCGCGTCGTAGCGCTCGGAGTGTTCGGCCCAGTGGATGCCCTCCCAATCGTTCCATGCCTCTGCCTGCTGACGGTTGGCGATGGCCCGCATGACTCACCCTCCAGTAACTAGAGTCGACCTCTAGAGTTCGACTCTAGATATAGGCTCCAGTCATGACTGAGGTCAAGGGAAAGCGGGGCGACAAGGCCCGGGAGACACGGCGGCGGATCATCGACGCGGCCGCCGGCCTCTTCGTTGAGCAGGGCTACGGGGCGACCAAGCTGCAGGAGATCGCCGACCGGGCGGGCGTGGCGGTGCAGACGATCTACTTCGTCTTCCGGAACAAGCCCTCGCTGCTCAAGGAACTGGTCGATGTCGCGATCGCGGGAGACGACGACCCCGTGCCCACGATGGACCGGCCGTGGTTCGCGGAGGTCACGACCGCCCCTACCGCCGAGTCCGCCCTGGCCGCACTGGTCGCCGGCACCCGCAGGACACTCGAACGTGTCGCGGCCATCGACGAGATGGTCCGCGCCGCGACAGCGACCAACCCAGAAATCCGGGAGCTGTGGCCAGATCAGACCAACCCGCGGTACACGGTGATCTCGACAGCCGCGAGGGCCCTGACAGAGAAGCCCGGTGTCCGCCCCGCCATTTCCGCCGGAGAGGCGGCGGACATCATCTACGCCTTGCTCAGTCCGGAGCTCTTCCTGGTCCTGACCCGCGACCGCGAGTGGCCGCCGGACAAGTGGGAGCGATGGGCGTACGACATCCTCTGCTCTCAGCTGATTGTCAGGAGGCAGAACCCAGCCCGCTGATCGTGATCGGGGAGACAGAACTTAGTCGGCCGCTCTGACGGGGCACCACAAAATCGCGGGCCCCCTGGCCAGGGCCAGGGGGCCCGCGATGATTGCTTGCGAGGGGCCCGGGATCAGCCTTGCTTGGGCGCGGCCTGCTGGACGACCTCGAAGGACCACAGCGTGGAGCCGGACGCGGCGGGCTTCTGCTGGGGGGCGTCCTCGCCGCCGCGCTGGTGGGCCGCCTTCATGGGGCCCTCCATCCACGCCTGGAAGTCCTCCTCGCTGCGCCAGCGCGTATAGACGAGGTACTGGTCGGTCCCCTCGACCGGCCGCAGCAGTTCGAACCACTCGAAGCCGTCGGAGTTCTCGACCGTCCCGGCGCGTGAGGCGAAGCGCTTCTCCAGCACCTCGCGCTGCTCCTCCGGGACCGTCAGCACATTGATCTTGACGATGCTCATGTCCACCATCCTGCCGCATCACCAGGGCAGGCCGCGGGCTGCGACGCCAGGGCCTGTCCTGCGGACCGGATGCCGCCGGACACCTCGGCTCGCGGAGAGCCGAGGCCTTCGGCGATCAGTCGCACCGGCCGCACGGATATCCACGCCGCAAGGCGGACCGAGTCCCGGCCACGCCCGGCACAGGCGCCCACCGGCCGCGGTGTGACCGGTGCGGCGGCGGACCGTACGGCGACTGCCAGGCAGGCCGGTCGGTCCGACCCGGGCCGCCCGCGTCGCGGCGCCGTACGACCGGGTCCTGGAGCAGTCCGGCCAGCAGGCCGGGGCCGTTGTCGCGCCCGGAGGCGCACCTGTGGCAACGGCGGAGAACGATCGGCAGGCAGGTGGGCACAACCACCCAGTTTTTGGACATGGAGTTACACCGGTTTCAGTGAGAAGACCGCAGCGGAAAGGAGCGCGGCGCACATGTGCGACGCGCGACGGATCAGCGCTTGGGGGGCTCACTTGGTGTACAACGGCGTGTCCTTGACGGGGTGACTGCGGGCGGGAGCAGGCTAACGGCACACGGGGGTGCGGCTCCACTGATTTTCGGTGTGAGGACCAGGTCAGTGGCTGATGACGACCTTGCCGAAGCGTGGGCCCTTCTCGAAGTGCGCGAACGCCTCCGCCGCCTCGGCGAACGGGAAGACGCGGTCGATGACGGGCCGGAGCCGGTGCTGGCCGATGGCCTTGTTCATCCGTTCGAAGTCGCTCCGGCTGCCGACGCTGATCGACCGGAGGGTCGCGGCGCGACGGAAGAACCGCATCACGTCCATGCCGCCACCCGCCGCCAGATTGCCGACGAGGGCGATCTGCCCGCCGTGGGCGACGGCGTCGATGGACTGGGAGAGCGTTCCGGCGCCGCCGATCTCGACGACGCGGTCGGTACCGCCGCCGGTGAGTTCCCGTACCCGCGCGCCCCACTCCGGTGTGCTGGTGTAGTCGACGACATCGGATGCGCCGAGAGCGCCGAGGCGTTGGGCCTTGGCGGCGCTGGATGTCGTGGCCAGGACGCGGGCACCGGCCAGGTGGGCGAACTGCAGCGCGAAGACCGATACCCCGCCTGAGCCCTGGACCAGGAGAGTGTCCCCCGGGCCGACTCCGCTCACGGCCGACCACGCGGTGAGCGCGGCGCACGGAAGCGTGGCGGCCTCCTCGAAGGACAGCTGGTCCGGCACCGCGACCAGGCTCTGTTCGCCGAGGGCGAGGTATTCGGTGAGCCAGCCGTCGCGGTGTGTGCCGCGCAGCTGCCCCGACTCGGGGAACGGGCCGTACAGCCAGGTCGGATGGAAGGTGCCCATGACACGGTCTCCGACCCGGAACCGCGAGACCCCCTCCCCGACTGCCTCCACCACGCCCGCGCCGTCGGAGAGCGGGATGCGCCCCGGCGGCACGTCGACGGGGTACCGGCCGGTGACGATGAGCAGATCGCGTGCGTTGAGGGAGCTGGCCTTCACCCGTACGAGCACTTCGCCCGCTGAGGGGCTCGGCACCGGGCGCTCCGCCGACGTGATCAGACTGCCGCCCGTTCCCATCTGGAATATACGCATTTCCTACCCTTCGTTCGTATGTCGCCTCCACGATAGACACGCCCGGCCGGACGATCTGTATCTTGGCGTCCACGGTTTGACGCAGATCGTCCAGGAGGGATCGGGGGAGACCAAAGGGAGTGGAGATGGATCCGATTGACGACCTCCTCGCCACGATGAAGATCGAGGACGCGCGGTATGTGCGGGTGGACGCCCGTGCGCCCTGGGGAATCTCGTTCCCTCCCCGGAACCTCGCCCGGCTGGTCCTGATCTCCCGTGGTGCGTGCCTGCTCGTCGCGGACACGCTCGCCGGGCCGCAGCGGCTGGAGACGAATGACTGCTTCCTGGTCCGAGCGGGGGTGGGTTTCACGCTTCAGGACGAGGCGGGCAGCGAGATCGTCGACTGCGACGGGCTGGTCTCCCAGGCCCCCGGCGACTCGGCGCGGGTCGGGGGCGACGGTGAGCTCACGCAGATCGTCTCCACCCGGTTCGCCTTCGACGCCGTGGCGGCAGAACCGCTCTTCGCGCTCCTGCCGCCGGTGTTCCGGCTGAATCTGGACGACGCGTCCAGTCAACTCCTGCGCACCACGTTCGGCCTCATCGAGCGGGAGAGCGCGGCGGGCGGGCTCGGTGGTGGCTTCATCATCAGCCGTCTGTCCGACGTGCTCTTCGTCCAGGCGCTGCGGACCTGTTGTGAGGATGTCGGCGGCGGGACCGTCGGCTGGATCGCCGCGCTGCGGGACCCGCGACTGGCGGCTGCGATGGAGGAGTTGCACGCGGACCTGGCCCATCCGTGGACGGTCGACGAACTCGCCCGCACAGCGGGGATGTCACGCTCGGCGTTCGCCGCCCTGTTCAAGGAGAGGACGGGGGACACCCCGCTGGGCTACCTCACGGCATGGCGCATGTACCGGGTCAAGGTCCTGCTCCGCGAGACGCCGCTGAGTGTCCAGGAGATCGCCGTCCGAGTCGGATACGACACCGGCAGCGCGTTGAGCCGTGCCTTCTCGGGCAGGGAGGGCGTCACCCCCGGCGCCTGGCGGAAGCTGACGGGCCATTGAGCCGTCATGGCCATTGAGTCGTCATGGTCATGGAGCCGTCATGACCATTGAGTCGTCATGCCCTTGGCGCTGCGCCCTCAGCCGTGCAGCCTCAGACCCTTCGTCACCTTGTCCACCTGGCCGCGCGGCCCGTAGACCGCTAGGCCCACCAGGTTCAGGGTGTCGGCCTCGACGGCGCGGACCGTGGCGCGGTTGTCGTCCTCGTTGTCGGTGGCGAAGAGCTCCTCGGTGTAGAGGGACATCGGCAGGTCGCGGGAGAGGGCCCGGGCGTGGGTGCGGGTGAGGGCGGGGGCGTCGGCGGCGTAGACGAGGACCGGTTCGCGGAACATCGGAAGGTAGACATTGCCCGAGGCGTCCTCGTACGGCTTGCCGACGATCTCGTCCGAGGCGTGCGCCAGGCCGCTGGAGAGGAAGGCGGTCACGTTCAGCTTCTGCCAGTCGGCGAGGTCGGTGCGGACGATGACGGCGATCTTGGTGTCGAAGCGCATGCCGTCACTCTGGCCACTGCCGCGACCTGCGGTCTTGAACGCTCGTGCGCCACGGCACAATGGATCCGTGGGTGCCGTCGGAGAAGGGGAGCGGGGCCGGGAGGACTGGGCCCGGTACTGGCGCGATCCCGACCGGCCCGTGGAGGCCATGCACGCGCACTTTTTCAGCCATCGCTTCCATCCCCACAGCCATGACACCTACTCCTTCGCCGTGACCGAGGTCGGCGCCCAGCGCTTCCGGTGCCGGGGTGCGCTGCGCACCAGCGGGGCGGGGATGGTGATGGTCTTCAATCCCGACGATCCGCATGACGGGGAGGCGGCCGCCGAACTCGGCTACAAGTACCGCATCGTCCATATAGGTCCCGATGTGGTGCGGAATGTTCTCGCCGATGTGGCCGACAGTGCGGACGGCCGGGCGGCGCTGCCGCTGTTCGACCGGCCCGTGGTCTCCGATCCGCTGCTGCCCCGCGCCCTGCTGCGGCTGCACACCGCCCTGGTCGGCGGGGCCGGGCCGCTGGTGCGGGACGAGCGGCTGACCGCGGCCGTCGGGGCGATGGTGCGGCGCGGGGCCACCGGGCCGCTGTGGGCCCGGGAGTTTCCGGACGGGAGCGGCGAGCAGGTCCGGGCCGCGCGGCGGGCCAGGGCGCTGCTGGAGGAGGCGTACGCGGAGGAGATCCCGGCGGCGCGGCTCGCGGAGGCCGCCGGGTGCAGCCGCTTCGCGCTCTACCGGGCGTTCCGCGCCGCGTACGGGATGGCGCCGAGCGACTTCCAGCGGCAGCTCCGGCTGCGCCGGGCGCGCGGGCTGCTGGTGGCGGGCAGCAGCGCGGCGGAGGCCGCGGCCCAGGCGGGGTTCGCCGACCAGAGCCATTTCCACCGCTGGTTCGTGCGGTGCTTCGGTGTGACGCCGGGAACATTTCAGCGCGCGGCGAGTCCCGATTCGCGGCGCACCCCGCGGCCCTGATGAAATTGGCCCGGACCATAAGGACCCTCGCGGAGCGCAAGGACCCTGCCAAAGCCTGACATCTTTCGGACAACCCCGGACGACGGTCAGGTGAAGAGGGGGTGTTCGGCGTCTGAGTAGTGGGCTCAGTAGGGTCTCCAAACATTCGGGACAGATGAAGAGGGCGAGTGGGGGAGCGGCACGGCGTGGCGAACGTGGAGCGGAGCGGACTGGGGAGAAGCCCGGACACGGGGCCGGCCCCCGGTGCCGTAGGGGCGCGGACGTCACGGACCAGAATGGGGCTCGCGGCCCTGTGGCTCCTGGCGGCTGTGCTGGCGGTCCGTCAGGCGGCGGCGGTGCTGCGGCTGCCGCCCGATGAGCGGCTGACCGATCTGGAGACCTGGATCGGCGACCACGGGGTGCTGCATGTCAGCGGGTCGCTGTACGACGGGGACTCCTTCACCGGCACCCCGTTCTCCGGGCTGGTCCTCAAACCGCTGACCCGGGCCGCCGAGCAGAGCCTCGGGGTCGCCTGGACCTTCGGCACCCTGCTGCTGGTCGTCGTCCTCGGGCTGGTCGTGGCCCGGTCGCTGCCCGGCCCGGTCTCCCGCCGCACCTCGCTGATCGCCGCACCGCTGGCCATCAGCCTGCTGGTGCTGTCGCTGCCGGTGCGCAACACCTTCACCCTCGGCCAGACCAGCATCATCCCGGTGCTCCTGGTCGTCCTCACCGTGCTGCCCAGAACCTCCGGGCGGCAGGCCGGTGTGCTCATCGGAGTGGCCGCGGCGCTGCAGCCCGCGCTGCTGCTGTTCGCCGTCGTGCTGTGGCTGATCGGACGGCGCCGGGCGGCGGCGCTCGCGGGCGCCACGTTCGCCGTGTGCACCGCGCTCGCCTGGGTGGCCATGCCGCACGACTCGTGGACGTACTGGGGGCATCACATCGGCGGCTTCGGGCTCGGCGCCCCCGCCGACAGCCTGGCCAACCAGTCGCTGCACGGGCTGCTGCTGCGCATCGGCCTCGAGGGCCCGGTGGAGCTCGCGCTGCTGGCCGTGCTCGCGGTCGCGGTCGCGGTGATCGGCCTGCGCCGCGCGGTGCGCTACGCGAGGGACGGGCAGCTGCTGCTCGCCGCCGCCATCACCGGCAGCGTGGCGCTCGCGGTCTCGCCCACCTCCTGGCAGCACCAGCAGCTCTGGATCCTGCTGGCCGTGGTCGGCCGGGTGGGGCGGCGCGGCTCCGACCGGCTGGTGTGGCCGGTTCTGGTCGTACTGGCGATGTCGCTCAACCGCACCGCGCTGCTGCCCGACATCGAGATCCTCGGCCATATCGGCTACAATGCGCCGCTGCTCGCCGCGCTCGCTGCCGCCTGTCTGGTGCCGTTCCTCTCCCGCACCTCGCCGCGGTGGGACGACCCCGAGCCGACGCCGGTCGCCGAACCGGCCAGGAGCCGCTTCGCCTGGGTGCCGCTGCTGCGCGTCCTCAAGCGGCCGCTGTCCCGCCCGAACCTGATGCTCGAGCTGATGCTGATCCGCGTCGGCTACTTCGCCTACTCGTGGATCCGCGGCCACGCCCCGGACGAGCGCAGCGTGGCCGAGGGCCACGGACACCAGGTGCTCACCCTCGAGGGCTGGCTGCACATCGACATCGAGCACTGGTTCAACGCCATCGTGGCCGACACCGGATGGCTCAAAGACTTCATGAACTGGTACTACAGCACCTTCCACTTCCTGATTCCGCTGTCCCTGCTGGGCTGGCTGTATCTGCGCCGCCCCGCGACGTACCGCTGGGCCCGCACCCCGCTCGCCTTCGCCACGCTGCTCGCCCTCGTCGGCTTCTGGCTCTACCCGCTGGCACCGCCGCGGCTGATGGGGCTCGGGTACGTGGACACCGCGCATGGCCCGCAGGACCTGAACAACCCGGACTTCGGCGCGCTCACCAAGCTGTCCAACCAGTACGCGGCCATGCCGTCGCTGCACGTGGGGTGGTCGCTGTGGTGCGGGGTGGTCATCGCGATCGTGGCGCCGTACGTCTGGGCGAAGGTGCTCGGCATCCTGTACCCGCTGCTGACCACGGCGGTCATCGTGGGCACCGCGAACCACTATGTGCTGGACGCGATCGGCGGCGCGGTCATCGTCACGGCCGGGTTCGCGCTGCAGTACGTGTTCCTCGGCGTGGGCAGGCGCCCGCACGAGGAGGCGCCACCGCTGTCGGCGACGATGGGCGCCGCGGTCGCCCGGGCCAGAGGGCTGGTCCCGGGGCTGGTACGGCAGCGCAGCGGAGAGCATGACGACGCCGAACCCGCGGAGAAGGACCGGATCGGGGCCGGCGAGTCCCCCGAAAAGGGGGCTGGGCCTCGCGTTGAGCGGCATGACCAGCGGGTCTAGCGTGGAGAGAAGGGGGCGGAAAGTCGCACAAGCGCGTTAAACGGGGGGGAGCCGGGAATCGAGACGGGGAGCGGGGACCCCGACCGAGGAGGGATCAACGATGTCCCTGGTGAAGGCAGTAACCGCGGCGGTCGCGATGGGCGCCTCAATGGCCATCGCGACACCCGCGGCAGCCGCGCCGCCGCACCCCTTCGTCTTCGTCCACGACAGGTTCCAGCCGGCGTCGGAGGCCAAGACCGCCGGTGCGGTGACATACGACAAGTCGCTGGTGCCGACGTCCGCGTCGGTGTTCATCGCGGAGGCGCGGCTGAGCGGCAAGGGCATGAAGAACCACAACGAAGGTGGGGAGGGCCGCGGCGAGTACAAGATGCACAAGGGCACGTTCGTGTTCATCAGCGTGCGTGGCCTCACGGCCGATCACCACTTCGGGATCCACGTCCACACGAAGCCGTGTGGCACCAAGCCCGACTCGTCGGGGCCGCACTACCAGAACAAGCGGGACCCCAAGCAGCCCTCGACCAACCCGGAGTACGCCAACTCGCACAACGAGGTGTGGCTGGACCTCACCACCAGCAGCTCCGGCAAGGGCTGGGCCAAGTCCTGGGTGAAGTGGAACTTCCGGCCCGATGAGGCCCGTTCCGTGGTGATCCACAAGCATGCGACGGACACCACGTCGGGCAAGGCCGGACAGGCGGGCGCCCGGGTGGCGTGTGTGAACGTGCCGTTCAAGTAGCGACGTGCCGTTCAAGTAGCGACGTGCCGTTCACGTAGCGGCGTGCCGTTCACGTAGCGCCGCTCAGCGCGTTGCGCGGCGCTCGGCGGAGGGCGGGCGGGGCTCACGGCGGCAGCAGTCCGCCCTCCACCGAGGCGTCCCTGATCTCCTCGTACAGCACACGCAGCGTCTCGCTCACGGCCACCCGCGGCAGATTCAGCCCGTCCAGCGCCTCGGCGTCCACGGGAGCGTGGCTGTCGGTGGCCATGTCGCCCCAGCCCTGGCCGGTCAGACAGCGCATCAGGGTGGGGTTGAGCCGGTCCACCCCGCGCACCAGGCACGCCTCGGGCGTACGGCCCTCCTCGTACTCCCGCCACAGCGCGAGGAGTTCGGCCCCGAGGGGCGCGGGGAGCGAGGCGAAGCGCGGCGGTTCACCGCCCGCGGCGCCCCGCTCCACCGCGTCCATCTCGACGAGGTCGTGCATCAGGCACAGCTTGAGCATCTTGGTGAGGTCGAGCCGCTGCCCGGCCTCGCGCTCGAACTCGGCGTGCAGGATCCAGCTCACCATCGCCAGATGCCAGGAGTGCTCCGCGACGCTCTCCTTGCGCTCCGGGGTGGCGTTGTTGGCGCGCTCGGTCTCACGGAGGCGGGCGGTGAGGGCTATGAAGTCGAAGAGTCTTCGACGGTCGCCCGCCGCGCCGTGCGGGCCGTACATCTCGCTCATGGCGGTCAGTGTGCCCCCGCCCGGTGGGTTGTGGGACTCCTGGCGCGGCACGAACCGCTTAGGTGTAGGTCACCCTGAGCTCCTTGATCCCGTTCAGCCAGGCCGAGCGCAGCCGCCGGGGCTCTCCCGCGAGCCGGATGTCCGGAAGGGTGTCCGCGATGGCGTTGAAAATCAGCCGGATCTCCAGCTCCGCCAGGCTCTTGCCGAGGCAGAAGTGCGGTCCGCCGCCGCCGAAGCCGAGGTGGGGGTTGGGGTCACGGGTGATGTCGAAGACCTCGGGGTGGCCGAAGACCTCGGGGTCGTTGTTGGCGGAGGAGTAGAAGACGCCGACCCGCTGCCCCGCCTCGATGCGCTGTCCGCCGAGTTCGGTGTCCTGGGTGGCGGTGCGCTGGAAGGACATCACGGGGGTGGCCCAGCGCACGATCTCGTCGGCGGCGGTGGCGGTGCGCTCGGCCTTGAACAGCTCCCACTGGTCGGGGTGGGTGAGGAAGGCGTGCATCCCGTGGCTGATGGCGTTGCGCGTGGTCTCGTTCCCGGCGACGGCGAGCAGCAGCACGAAGAAGCCGAACTCGTCCGAGCCCAGATTGCCCTCGTCCTCGGCGGCCACCAGCCGGCTGACGATGTCCTTGGCCGGGCACGCCTTGCGGTCGGCGGCGAGGTTCATGGAGTACGAGATCAGCTCCATGGCCGACTCGGCGCCGATCTCCTCGGTGATGGCCAGTTCGGGATCGTCGTACGCGACCATCTTGTTGGACCAGTCGAAGATCTTGGAACGGTCCTGCTGGGGGATGCCGATGAGCTCGGCGATCGCCTGCAACGGCAGTTCGCAGGCCACATCGGTGACGAAGTCCCCGCTGCCGCTCTCCCTGGCCCCGGCCACGATGCGGGTGGCGCGGTCGCGCAGGGCGTCCTCGAGGGCGCGGATGGCGCGCGGGGTGAAGCCGCGCTGGACGATCTGCCGGACCCGGGTGTGCTCGGGCGGGTCCATGTTCAGCATGATCAGCTTCTGGACGTCGATCTGATCGCGCTGGATGTGCTCGTTGAAGCGGATGATCGCGGTGTTGGCGTGGGAGGAGAAGGTCTCCGGCCGGGTGGAGACCTCCTTGACATCGGCATGGCGGGTGACGGCCCAGTAGCCGTCGTCGTCGAAACCGGCCACGCCGTGCGGCTGGGGGATCCAGCACACGGGAGCCGTCTGCCGCAGCCGGGCGAGCTCCGGGAGTGGCACCCGATGCTGATGGAGGTCGGGGTCGGTGAGGTCAAAGCCTTCGGGGAGCGCTGGACAGGACATCGGCCACTCCAGAGATCTGACGGCCTATCAGAAGTGTCCGCAAGGTAGTAACGGGTTCTACAAGTAGCAAGAGAAATCGCGGCCATTGTTTCGGGGGATCGGTGCCCCTCGAGGTCCGCTCAACCCCTGCACAACCCTTGCGCCGCCGGGCCGGGCCTCAGCAGACTGAGCTGAAGAACTAGAACGCGTACTAGTTCTGACGCGGGTGCTGCCGGGAGCCCCGCGGATGCGATGAGAGGACGAGACAGCCATGGCCGCCGAACCCGTCATCGTCGAAGCAGTCCGCACGCCCATCGGCAAGCGCGGAGGCGCGCTCGCCAACCTCCACCCCGCCTATCTGCTCGGCGAGACCTACCGTGAACTCCTCGCCCGCACCGGCATTCAGCCCGACTGCGTCGAGCAGATCGTCGGCGGCACGGTCACCCACGCCGGGGAGCAGTCGATGAACCCCGCACGCACCGCCTGGCTGACGATGGGGCTGCCGTACGAGACCGCGGCGACGACGGTGGACTGCCAGTGCGGCTCCTCGCAGCAAGCCAATCATATGGTGGCCAACATGGTCGCCACCGGTGTCATCGACATCGGCATCGGCTGCGGTGTCGAGGCCATGTCGCGGGTGCCGCTGGGCAGCGGCTCCAAACACGGCCCGGGGAAACCGTTCCCCGAGGAGTGGAACGTGGACCTGCCCAATCAGTTCCAGGCCGCCGAACGCATCGCCCGCAATCGCGGCCTGACCCGCGAGAACGTCGACGCCCTCGGGCTGATCTCCCAGGAGCGGGCGGCACGGGCCTGGGCCGAGGAGCGGTTCAAGCGCGAGACCTTCGCGGTGCAGGTGCCCACGACGGAGGAGGAGCAGACGGCCGGCGAGGGCATGTGGCGCGCCGTCGACCGCGACGAGGGGCTCCGCGACACCAGCATGGAGGCGCTGGCCGGACTCAAGCCCATCATGCCCACCGCCGTGCACACCGCGGGCAACTCCTCCCAGATCTCCGACGGCGCCTGCGCGGTCCTGTGGGCCTCCAAACGCATGGCCCGCGCCCTCAAACTCCGCCCCCGCGCCCGCATCGTGGCCCAGGCCCTGGTCGGCACCGATCCGCACTTCCACCTGGACGGGCCGATCGACGCCACGAAGGCGGTCCTCGGCAAGGCCGGGATGACCCTGAAGGACATCGACCTGATCGAGATCAACGAGGCGTTCGCCTCGGTGGTGCTGTCCTGGGCACAGGTCTTCGAACAGAACCTGGAGAAGGTCAACGTGAACGGCGGCGCGATCGCCCTGGGGCACCCCGTGGGGGCCACGGGGGCGCGCCTGATCACGACGGCGCTGCATGAACTGGAGCGCGCGGACAAGGAATTCGCGCTGATCACGATGTGCGCGGGTGGGGCGCTGGCCACGGGGACGATCATTCAGCGGCTCTAGCGGGCTCCGGGCACGCTCGCGGTGGAGGCGTTGGCGGTCCGCCCTGCGTCCGCCCGGCGGCCGGGGCCCTTCGGGAGCGCTCCCGGTGGGTGTGCGTCCGACGACGACGTGACCGCCGCTGACCGTGGGAAGAAGCGTTCGCGGTCACGACAGGGGCAGCTCGGAGAGCATGACGGCGTAGACCGGGGAGTCCGGGAAGGGCTGACGCTCCCCGACCTTCCGGAAGCCCCAGGTCTCGTACAGGGCTTGGACCCGGGAGTGCTCGGGGTCCACGAGCAGCACTACGAGATCTTCGTCCCGCTTTTCCAGCAACGTGCGAGTCAGCCGTTCGGCCAGTCCCTTCTTGCGCCACCTTGGGATGACGGCCAGCTCGGAGTACGAGAAGGTCAGGTCCTTCGCGGGCGCCGGGTCGAGGTGCTCGCGCCACCACTCGCGCCCCGGAACGGCCGGGGCGCCGTAGGCGAAGCCCACCGCTTTGTCGCCGTCGAACGCGATCACGCAGGAGAACTCCGGGTGGCCGCCCCAGTGGTCCACGAACCAGGGGAAGCGCTGGTTGAACTCGTCGTCCATCTCATCCGCGTACACGTCGGCGTGCACGTCGATCAGCGTCTGGCGGATCTCCGGGAGGTCGGCGTGGGTGAAACGGCGGACGTCCAGACCTGTGGCACTCAAGCTCGGCTCCATTCGGATCGGTAGCGGTCTCCCCACTCGCGGGCGACGCCTGCGTCGGGGGCAAGAGTGATCAAGTCGCGGTAATAGTCGCCGACGAGCGAGCGCATTCGGCCGGGCAGCGGGTCCCCAGCCATCAGCTCGAAGACCGTGGAGGCCGTAGCGCACGCCTGGTCGATGTCGCGCTGGTGCAGCTGGGCGAGGGCGAGCCGGGCGGTGGCCAGGGCACGGTTGCGGCGGAACTGCTCGGGGATGGTGGCCAGCGCCTTGTGCGAGGCGGCCTCGGCCTCGGCGGGTTCGCCAATCCGGTCCCGGACGATGGCCGTCATGGCCAGTAGCTCGGCAGGCCCGTAGAAGGCGGTCCAGCTCGGTCTGGGATCGTCCATGGAAGCTTTGCTCAGGGCCTCTTGGGCGCATCCGAGGGAGCGTAGGGCGGCCTGTCGGTCGCCCAAATTGGAGTGGGCGAGAGCTGTGCGGGCGTGGGCCAGAGAGGCGTAGAACGGGTCCCGGCGGGCGATGGCCGTCGCCTGAGCCGCATAGCCGGAGTCGACGCCCTCGGGGTACGCACCACGATGGTGGGCGAGCATGGAGTACAAGTTCCAGGCATCCAGCTCCGCGATGGAGTCCTTGGCCATCCCGGCCAGGTAGAGCGTCCGGTCCAGCAGACTCTGCGCTCGGTCGGGCCGCTTGGCGTCGATGGCGGACCAGGCGGCCATGGACATGTAGTCGGCGGCCACACTGAACAGCCTCTGGCGGATGCGCTGGGAGGCGCCCAGCTTCTGCTTCTCCAGTGTCTCGGCCGCCCCGGCCAGGGCCATGCGCTCCAGTTCGTCGTGACCTCCCCGTGTGGCGTCCAGGGTCACCAGGGCGTCCACACCGGAACGGAGCCGGATCACGTCCGAGGTGCCTACGGAGTGCTGTGCGACGAGAGGGACGGCGACCGCGGCCGTCGTACCGGTGGTGGCGGTCAGGAAGTTCCTGCGCCTCACGGGATCCTCCGGTTCTGTGGCGGGGCAACTTCGGGCCGGTGGGACGAATCCCAGTTCTTCGGCCGTACATCCGAATACTGCCTCTAAGGCTGCCCTCTGCCGAGACTGCGGCCAACGCGTCTTTCCGGCCAGCCAGTTGCGGACCGTCCGGTCGCTGACCGTGCCTTCGTAGCCATTGCGGTGCAGGTGGGTGTTCACCGCGTCCGCTAACCCGGCCTGGGTGAGCCCGCTCTCGCGCATGGCGCTGATGAGGTTTTCGTTCCCCTCCACATACCTACCGTAGCCACGCGAGTCCCCTCCGTGAGGGGAGTCGGCCGAGAATTTCCGGGTGGGCGGTTTGCGCGCCCGATGGGTATTTCCTCCCCTCGGGCGGCGAGCCGTCGTTCACTCGGACAAGGCCGCTCACTTCGCACCCACTGAGGTCCTGATGTCCGTGACCGCTACACCTCGCCCCACGGGGCACCCCGGATACTCCCAGACCATGCGCCGCGTACCGGAGAGTGCGGAAGCCGCCCGCAAGCTGGTACGGACCGCACTGGCCGCCTGGGGGCAGGAGGACCTGATCGAGGACGCCGTGCTGGTGATGACCGAACTGGTCTCCAACGCCGTGGACCACGCCCGTCTGGAGTCGATCCGCGTCGTCGTCACCCGGCCGTCCGGGAAGTTCGTCCGCCTCGGCGTGGTGGACCGGTCCCGCGATATCCCCTACCTGCGGACGGACTCCAATGGCGACAACACCCGAGGCCGCGGGCTGCTGTTGGTCGATGCCCTTACGGACCGGTGGGGGACGGACCGATACCGCTGGGGCAAGCAGGTCTGGGGTGAGATGAAGTGCGATTGATCACCCGCAGTGGCGACTGTCGGCAGTACGGCCGCCCGCGTGGCTCCATCGCGGCGTTCCGGGCTGGGCCGCAGGAGCGCTACTGATGGCGGGCGGTGAGCGGACCGGGGTCGCCTTGGACGCTGAGGAGGTGTGGCGGGCGGCCATCGAGCACGCTGCGGGCTGCCCGGCCTGCCGGACGCCCGGCGCCGTATGCGAGACCGGCGAGCAGCTCCTCAGCGCCTACGAGGAAGTAGCACGGCTGGCCCGGTCAGAGGAGGTCGTATGAGACGCCTTGGCGATCGACGACCAACTCCAGGTGGTGATCGCTCGTCGGCGAGAGTGTGGCTATGGTCGAGCGCTGATCGAGCGGAA
Source organism: Streptomyces sp. MK37H (assembly GCF_018035285.1). Taxonomy (NCBI): domain Bacteria; kingdom Bacillati; phylum Actinomycetota; class Actinomycetes; order Kitasatosporales; family Streptomycetaceae; genus Streptomyces; species Streptomyces sp. MK37H. The sequence goes on from NZ_JAAAYH010000136.1 coordinate 16,408, forward strand.
TCCGAGGCTCGGATTTCGGCGGTATCGATTCCTCGGCGGTGCCCCTTGGGGCGCCGCCGTTTTCGTATGCCTGGAATCGTCAATCCACGGTGACCGCCTTCGCTGTAACGGGGGCTGTGTCGCATATGAGTCCATGTAGGACGAGCAGATGAAAAGCCTTTAAGGACAGCTAATCTCTGGGATGTCATCGGATTGGCCGCTTGGGATGATTTGTCGTGAATCACGCCTCGTGCGGCCGGAGTCGAAGGGAAGCGACGACATGTCAGCTCGCCGAATGCTCACCGGTACGTTCCTGGGGCTGGGAGCCCTGGCCCTGGCCGCCACGGCGGTCGCCCCGGCGGCCAACGCCGCGCCCGTCCCCGTGACGGGCCTCAACTGCGACGGCGATACCTACAAGTGCACGGCCAACCTGCGGTTCGGTGACGGAAGGTGGGTCGCGCAGTGGAATGTGAACGTATTCCACCAGAGCGCGGCGAGCCATCAGCGGGCCACCGGGTCGGCGGACGCGCTGCGCACCGCTGCGGCCCCGGTCCCGGTCACGACCCTCACCTGTGACGGGGACACCTACAAGTGCACCGCCGGGCTGCAGTTCGGCGACGGCGGGTGGGTCGCCCAGTGGAACGCCAATGTGTTCCACCAGGCGGTGACCAACGCCGTGCCCGCCGCGTCGGCGAAGACGGTCAAGGCTCCGCGGGAGGCCGCCGCCCCGGTGCCGGTGACCGCCCTGAACTGCGACGGTGACACCTACAAGTGCACGGCCAACCTGCGGTTCGGGGACGGCAGGTGGGTCGCGCAGTGGGACGCCAGCGTCTTCCACCAGAACTGACGCGCCACCAGTAATAATCAAGAACCAGGACGGACGGACGGGCCCGGTGCGGACAACGCGCCGGGCCCGCTCGGTTACCTGTCCTCGAACGCCACCGGCGCCTCGAAGGCCGCGCGGCGGGTGGCGCGGCGCAGCGCTCGCAGCACCGGTCCGCCGAGGGTGAGGGTGAGCACCATCGTGACCACGGCGCGCGGCAGGTCCCAGCCCAGCGAGGTGGCCAGGCAGTACGCCACGAAGCGGGCGAGGTTATCGCCGAGCGGGTCGCCGGGGACGTAGGAGATCCCCGAGGCCATGCCCTGCATCAGGGTCCAGCCCTGGAGGTTCATGACCGTTCCGTAGGCCACGGACGCCACCGCTCCGTACCCCGCGAGCAGCAGCGACTCCGCCCGGCCGCGCAGCCGGGCGGCGCCGGGGAGCAGCCCCGCGCCCATCGCCACCCACCCCATCGCCAGCATCTGGAACGGCATCCACGGTCCCACCCCGCCCGTGAGCAGCGCGGACGCGAACATCGAGACGGCGCCGAGGACAAAGCCGAAACCGGGGCCCAGCACCCGTCCCGACAGCACCATCAGGAAGAACATCGGCTCGATCCCGGCCGTCCCCGCGCCCAGCGGCCGCAGGGCCGCTCCCGCAGCCGCCAGCACCCCGAGCATCGCGACGGCCTTGGCGTCCAGACCGGTGTCCGCGATGGTCGCCACGACCACGGCCAGCAGGAGCGGGAGCAGCGCGGCGAACAGCCAGGGCGCGTCGGCGGCGTGGGTGGTGATCCCCGAGTCGCCCGGTGCGAACAGCGGCCAGCCGAAGGCGACGACACCGATCGCGGAGACGAGCGCGAGCGCCGCCACCGATCGCGGGCCGAGGCGTATGGCCTTCTTCCCGCCGTCGCGTTTCCGCTCCGAGCGGTGCGGCCCGCTCAGTGCCGTCCCGCTCATGGCGCTTCCTCCAGTGCCTCGCGTACCTGCGGCACCGTCAGCCACGGCAGTGGCGCCAGGACCTTGGCCACCTGTGGGGCGAAGGCGGGGGAGGAGACCACCACCTCCGCCGTGGGGCCGTCCGCGACCACCTCGCCCTCGGCCAGGATGACGACGCGGTGGGCGAGTTCGGCCGCGAGCTCCACATCGTGGGTGGCCAGTACGGTCGCGTGGCCGTCCGCGGCCAGTCCGCGTACCACCTCCACCAGGCGCGCCTTCGCCGCGTAGTCGAGCCCGCGCGTCGGCTCGTCGAGCAGCAGCAGGGGCGGACGGGCGGTGAGGATGACGGACAGGGCCAGCGCCAGCCGCTGCCCCTCCGACAGATCGCGCGGATGGGCGGTGTCCGCCACCTCCGGCAGCAGCCGGCCGACCAGCTCACGGCAGGTGCCGGGGGCCGCGCCCGCGTCCTGGTCGGCCGCCGCGCACTCGGCGGCGACCGTGTCCGCGTAGAGCAGATCGCGCGGCTCCTGCGGTACGAGGCCCACCTGGCGCAGGAGTTGGGCGGGGCGGGTGCGGTGCGGTACGACCCGGTCCGGGCCGACGCGCACCGAACCGGAGGCCGGTTCGTGCAGCCCGACCAGGCCGGCCAGAAGCGTGGACTTGCCCGCGCCGTTGCGCCCCATCAGCGCCACCGTCTCGCCCGGCCGCACCGTCAGGTCCACCCCGCGCAGCGCCTCCACCCGGCCGTGGCGGACGGACAGCCGCGCCACCTCGCCCACCGGTGCGCCCGGCGGCGGATCGGCCACCGGTCGGGGGGTGAGCGGCGCGAGTCGCTCTCGCAATGGCCCGGCCTTGCGGCGGGCGTCCCGTACGGACAGCGGCACCGGTGACGGCCACCCCGCGAGGGCGCCCAGCGCCACCACGGGGGGCTGGACGGGCGACACCGGCAGCAGCTCGGCCGGTGTGCCGGTCAGCGGGGCGGCGCCGGGGGAGGGGAGCAGGATCATCTGGTCCGCGTACTGCGCCACGCGCTCGAGGCGGTGTTCGGCCATCAGGACCGTGGTGCCCAGGTCGTGCACCAGCCGCTGCAGCACGGCCAGCACCTCCTCGGCGGCGGCCGGGTCCAGCGCGGAGGTCGGCTCGTCGAGGACCAGGACGCGGGGGTGGGTGGTGAGTACCGAGCCGATCGCCACGCGCTGCCGCTGCCCGCCGGAGAGCGTGGCGATGGGACGGTCCCGCAACTCGGCGAGCCCCAGCAGATCCAGCGTCTCCTCGACCCGGCGGCGCATGGTGTCCGGGGCGATGCCGAGCGACTCCATGCCGTACGCCAGCTCGTCCTCGACGGTGTCGGTGACGAAGTGCGCGAGCGGATCCTGGCCCACGGTGCCGACGACGTCGGCGAGTTCGCGCGGTTTGTGGGTACGGGTGTCCCGCCCCGCTACGGTGACGCGGCCGCGCAGGGTGCCACCGGTGAAATGCGGTACGAGACCGGAGACGGCCCCGAGGAGTGTCGACTTACCGACCCCGGACGGGCCCACCAGCAGACACAGCTCGCCCTCGGGAACGGTCAGGTCCACCCCCGCGAGGGCGGGCCGCGCCGCACCGTCGTAGTGGACCGACACCTGCTCGAAGCGGATCACTGCGTGCTGCCCTCCTCGGGTCCCGCCTCGGCTCGCGCGTCAGCGCGCTCGCC
>NZ_JAAAYH010000137.1:0-19820 GCF_018035285.1 Streptomyces sp. MK37H
TGGCGAAGGACTTGCCGAGGAAGGGGCCGAGCGGGCGGTACTCCCACGCCTGGATGTCGCGCGCGGACCAGTCGTTGAGCAGACAGACGCCGAAGACGTGGTCGTGGAACCCGGAGAGCGGCACCGGTGTATTCACAGTGGAAGGGGCGCCGACGACAAAGGCCACCTCCGCTTCGAAGTCGAGGCGCAGGGAGGGGCCGAAGACCGGAGTGGGGGAGGAAGCGTGTGGTGCGGAGGTATCGGCCGGGGGCAGATGCTGGCCCTGCGGGCGGACGATGGGCGTGCCCGAGACGAGGATGGTGCCGGCCCGGCCGTGGTAGCCGATCGGCATGTGCTTCCAGTTGGGGGTGAGCGCCTCGCCGTCGGGGCGGAAGATCCTGCCCGTGTTGGTGGCGTGGTGCTCGCTCGCATAGAAGTCGGCGTAGTCGGCCACCTCGAAGGGGAGGTGGAGCGCCACGGTGGGGAGGGGATGCATCAGGGGCTCGATGGTCGGGCGGTGCGCCGGGTCGGTGAGCCAGTCGAGCACCTCGGCCCGCACGGCCTGCCAGACCGGGCGGCCCGCGGCCATCAGCGGGTTGAGGGTGTCGGCGCCCAGCGGCTCGGCGTGCGGAGAGGCGGTGGCGGCCGCGGCGGCGCCCACGTCGAGCACATGGTTTCCGTAGCGCACCCCGATTTTCCGCAGATGAGGAGCGTGCGGCGCGGTGAAGACGCCATAGGGGAGGTTGTGCGGGCCGAAGGGGTCGCCTTCGGGCAGGTCCAGCGGGGATCGCTGCGGCATCGGGGCTGCCTCGCCTTCTCCTCGTCACTGTGGGACGCAGCACACCCTAAGGCGCGGGGAGCGACGGCCGGATCGGTGAGCTGGCCGCCGAACCATGTGATGGCCGCGACGGGCTATCGGATGAGCGTCGCGGCGCTGGACTTCCTCGGGCCCGGCCTCCGCTCCGAGTCGGTCACCGGAGCCGGGGGCCCCTGGCTCGACGCCGGTTACGGCTCCTCGGTCCCGGGGCTGTACTGCACCGGGCTGCCCGCGGCGGTGAGTTTCGGCCCGGTGATGCGGTTCGTCTGTGGTACGGCGTACGCGTCGCCACGGCTGGCGAAGGCGGTGGCCGCCATGCACGGATGAGCGGGCCTCGCCCGCGGTCATCGGTCTGCCCCTGCCGGTGACCGGCCCCGCTCGACGGCCGGTTCGGCGGTCCGTCCGGCGGTCCGTCCGGCGGTCCGTCCGGGCGGCCGGGTGGGGTCCGGGGCATGAATGATCTGCTGCGATCGCGGTACTGCGATGTGAAGCGGTCGGGTTCGGGAGAGAACGGTGAGAGGCGCACAAGGCGGGAAGGCGCCCACAGTGATCGATACCCGACCGGATACGCTGCCTGTTGGTGGAGGCAGCGACACATCGACATTCGCGTCATTCGTAGGCAGACAGGAGTACCCCGTGAGCTTCGTCGGGCCCTTGGGGCTGAGCGTGCGGGACCGGACTCTGGAAGCCGACACCCAGGCCGGGCTGACGGCTGTCGAAGAGGGCCTGCTGGAGGCCACCAAGAGCGAAGTGCCCTTCATCACGGAGGCCGCCCAGCATCTGGTACGGGCCGGGGGGAAGCGGTTCCGGCCCCTGCTGGTGCTGCTGGCCGCGCAGTTCGGTGACCCCCACGCACCCGGAGTGGTGCCCTCGGCCGTGGTCGTCGAACTCACCCATCTGGCGACGCTGTACCACGACGATGTGATGGACGAGGCGGAGGTGCGGCGCGGCGTCTCCAGTGCCAACGCCCGCTGGGGCAACTCGGTGGCCGTCCTCACCGGCGACTTCCTCTTCGCCCGGGCCTCGCACATCCTGGCCGACCTCGGCCCCGAGGCGGTGCGGATCCAGGCCGAGGCGTTCGAGCGGCTGGTCACCGGCCAGATCCTGGAGACGGCGGGCCCCCGCGACGGCCGCGACCCGGTCGAGCACTACCTGGATGTGCTGGCCGGCAAAACGGGCTCGCTGATCGCCGTCTCGGGCCGGTTCGGCGCGATGATGTCGGGCGCCGACGAGAGCATCGTCAGCATCCTCACCCAGTACGGCGAGCGGCTCGGCATGGCCTTCCAGCTCGCCGACGACGTACTGGACATCGCAAGCGACAGCCATGAGTCCGGTAAGACCCCCGGCACCGATCTGCGCGAGGGCGTGGCCACCCTGCCCGTGCTCTATGTGCGGGAGCAGGCCGAGGCGACCGGTTCGGCCGAGGACCGCGAGCTGTGCGAGCTGCTCGCGGGCGATCTCACCGATGACGCGCGCCATGCCGAGGTGCTGCGGCGGCTGCGCGCCCATCCGGCGCTGGAGCGAGCCCGCCGGGTCACGGTCCGCTATGCGGCGGAGGCCCGTTCGATGCTGGCGCCGCTGCCCGAGGGCCCGGCGAGGGTGGCCCTCGAGGGGCTGTGCGACGCGGTGGTCCACCGGGCCGGGTGACCCCGCCCGGCGCCCCATCCACCCCGACCGGCCCCTGACTCCCGGTGGAGCGGCGTCATACCCGAGCATTACGCCGAGGTGATCCTGCGGGCTGACGCGCCACGTCGAACGATTTGGTGGGATGAGAAGACCACCACATGGCGGGATCGGGTGACAATGGCCCGAGAGGTGGACGAGTGCAAGCTGACGAACCGCCGCCGACGACGGAGGTAGAGCACACATGGCACGGATCCGACCGACACAGGTCGCCGACGACGGCTTCTGGGATGAAGAGCGGCCATCACGAGGGAAGAAGGCCGCCCGGTACGCCGCTCCGGTGGCCGTCGCGGGTATCGCAGCGGCGACCATAGGACTGGTCCCGGCGCTCGCCAGCACCGGCGACCCCGATCTGCCGAAGATCTCGGCGCAAGAGCTCATCAGCAAGATGGCGGCATCGGACGCCCAGCAGATGTCCGGTTCGGTGAAGATCACCACCGATCTGGGCATCCCCTCGCTCCCCGGCGGCGGCTCCATCGCCGACCTCGGCGGGGCACAGGGCGGCGACGCGTCCGCCGCGCCCGAGTCCAAGCTGATGGAGCTGATCTCCGGCTCCCACACCCTGCGGGTGGCCACCGACGGCCCCGGCAAGCAGCGGGTGTCGATCGTCGAGAACGCCGCCGAGTACAGCATGATCCACAACGGCGACGAGATCTGGGCGTACGACAGCGGGAGCAACTCCGCGTACCACGCCACCGCCCCGAAGGGCGCGAAGGCCAAGGGCGACCACCGGCAGGAGCTGCCGAAGGACCTGCGGGACGCCACGCCCCAGGAGATGGCCAAGACGGTGCTCTCCTCCGTGGACGACACCACCGATGTGACCGTCGACGGCACCTCCCGGGTCGCCGGGCGGGACGCGTACGACCTGCTGATCAAGCCCAAGCAGAACAGCGACTCCACGATCGGATCCGTCCGTATCGCGGTGGACGCGGACAACGGTGTCCCGCTGAAGTTCACGCTCTCCCCGAAGAGCGGCGGCAAGGCGATCATCGACGTGGGCTTCACCAAGGTGGACTTCGGCAAGCCCAAGGCGAGCACCTTCGACTTCACGCCGCCCAAGGGCGCCAAGGTCACCGAGGAGCCCAAGGCCGACCGTAAGGACGCCCCGAAGGACTTCGGCGGCAAGGACTTCAAGGACGCCCAGGGCGCCCTGTCCGGGCTGAAGGTCGTCGGCGAGGGCTGGGACTCGGTCGCCCGGCTCGACACCCCCGGCGGCGCCGCGTCGCCCACGACACCCGGCGGCGACAGCGGCCCGGGCGCGGCCTCCGGCCTCCTCGGCGGCTTCGGCAAGGAGGTCAAGGGGAAGTTCGGCTCCGGCACCGTGGTCAGCACCCGGCTGGTGAACGCGCTGGTCACCGACGACGGCAAGGTGTTCGTCGGCGCGGTCGACAAGGACGCCCTGGTCAAGGCCGCCAACGCGGCCAAGTGAGCCACCGGGCTCGTAAGGCGCGGTGACGGACGACGTAGGGCGCGGATACGACGCAGGACGAAGGGGAGCCCGTGGAGCAGCGGTCCACCGAGGGGGACGACGCCGCGGTGGAGACCCGCGGGCTCACCAAGCGCTACCGGGGCGGACAGCTCGCGGTCGACGCGCTCGACCTGTGCGTGCCGCGGGGCAGTGTCTTCGGCTTCCTCGGGCCCAATGGCTCGGGGAAGACGACGACCATCCGCATGCTCATGGGCCTGATCGAGCCCACCTCGGGCAGAGCCAGGCTGCTCGGCGAGCCGATGCCGCGCGCCGCCCGGAGCGTGCTGCCCAGGGTGGGCGCCCTCATCGAGGGCCCTGCCCTGTACCCCTTTCTGACCGGCCGCGACAATCTGCTGCGCTACGACGCGGCCGACCCCACGGCCGACCCCCGCACCCGCGCCCCCCGCGTGGCGGCCGCCCTGGACCGGGTCGGGCTGGCCGCCGCGGCCGGGAAGAAGGCCCGCGCGTACTCGCTCGGCATGAAGCAGCGTCTGGGCCTGGCCGCCGCGCTGCTCCAGCCGCGTGAGCTGCTGGTGCTGGACGAGCCGACCAACGGCCTCGATCCGCAGGGCATGCGCGAGATCCGCGCCCTGGTGCACGAGCTGGCCGAGGAGGGCACCACCGTCTTCCTCTCCTCCCATCTCCTCGACGAGATCGAACAGGTGTGCACGCACGCCGCCGTGATGGCCCAGGGCCGTCTGATCGCCCAGGGCACGGTGGCCGAGCTGGCGGCGGGCAGCCGCGGCCGGCTGGCCGTCACCACCCCGGACCCGGTGGACGCGGTCCGGGTGCTCAAGGAGCACGGGGTGACGGATCTGGTGGTCCTGGACGAGCGCGTCTCCGGCGAGCTGCCGGTGCCCGGCCCCGGCCTGGACGACGCACCGCTGGAGCTGGCCGATCTCAACGCCGCCCTCGTACGCGCCGGGGTGCGGGTCCGGGCCTTCGGGGCCGAACGCGCCTCGCTCGAGGACGCCTTTGTCGCGCTGACCGGGGAGGGCTTCGATGTCGCGGGCTGATGAAACGAGGGTGGCCGACACCGGCGTACCAAGGACGGCCCATACCGGCGCACTGGCCGAGAGGGCCGCGAACCCGCCCCGCCCGAACCCCCTGTGGGCCCTGGCGCTCTTCCGCTCCGAGCTGACCACCACCCTGCGCCGCTGGCGGACCCTGGCCCTGCTCGGGGTGCTCGCGCTGATCCCGATCCTCATCGGCGTCGCGGTGAAGATCGAGACGAGCGACGGCGGCAGCTTCGGCGGCGGCCGTGGGGGAGAGGGGGAGGGCCCCGCCTTCTTCGCCCAGATCACCAACAATGGGATCTTCCTGGTCTTCGCGTCACTGGCGGCGACGCTGCCGGTCTTCCTGCCGATGGTGATCGGCGTGATCGCCGGTGACGCCATCGCCGGTGAGGCGGGCTCCGGGACGCTGCGCTATCTGCTGGTCGCCCCCGCCGGGCGGACCCGTCTGCTGCTGGCCAAATTCACCACCACCATGGCCTTCTGCCTGATCGCGACCCTGGTGGTGGCCCTCTCGAGCCTGGTGACGGGGGCGCTGCTGTTCCCGCTCGGCGATGTCACGCTGATCTCGGGCATCACCGTCTCGTTCGACGAAGCGCTGCTCCGGGCGCTCGGCGTGGCCGCCCTGGTGGCCCTGTCGCTGGTGGGGATCGCCACGGTAGGGCTGTTCATCTCCACCCTCACCAACAGCGGGATCGCGGCCATGGCCACGACCGTGGGGCTGATGATCACCGCGCAGATCCTCGACACCATCCCGCAGCTGCACGCGATCCACCCGTACCTCTTCCCGCACTACTGGCTCAGCTTCGCCGATCTCCTCCGCGAGCCGGTCTACTGGGACGAGCTGGTGAAGAACCTGGGGCTGCAGGGGCTGTACGTGGCCGTGTTCGGCTCGGCGGCCTGGGCCCGGTTCACCGCGAAGGACATCACGGCCTGAGCGGCCTGAGCGGCCGAAGCGGGCTGAGCTACCCGAGCGGCCTCGGCGGCCTGAGCGGCCGAAGCGGCCTGAGCCGGCGGAGCCGAACACGGCACATCATCCGGGATCAGGCGCCGCCGAGCGTCCAGACCGCGTAGGCGATGGCGTCGCTGTTGCGGTCCAGGGCGGTGTCGTCGATGTTGCTAGAGGTGTCGCAGGAGCGGTGGTAGCAGCGGTCGAACGCCTGACCGGAGGTGCCGCCCCACTTCTGCGCCTGGGCGGCGGTCTTGGTGTAGTCGGCGCCGCTGAAGAGACCGCCCACCGGGATGCCCTTGTTCTTGAACGGCGCGTGGTCGGAGCGGCCGTCGCCCTCGGTCTCGATCTCGGTGGGCACGCCCTTGGCGGAGAAGAACGCCTTGAAGACCGACTCGATCCCGGGGTCGTCGTCGTACACGAAGTAGCCGGGGTTGGGCGAGCCGATCATGTCGAAGTTGAGATAGCCGTCGATCTTCGCCCGTTCGGATGACGGCAGGTTGTTGATGTAGTAGGTGGAGCCGACCATTCCGCGCTCCTCGGCGCCCCACCAGGCGAACCGCAGATGCTTGGTGGGCTTCGCGCCCTGGCGGGCCACGGTGAGCGCGGTCTCCAGGATTCCGGCGGAGCCCGAGCCGTTGTCGTTGATCCCGGGGCCCGCGGTGACGGAGTCGAGGTGGGCGCCGGAGAACACCACGTTGTTGGTGTCGCCGCCGGGCCAGTCGGCGATGAGGTTGTAGCCGGTGGCACCGCCGGAGGTGAACTGCTGCACGGTGGTGGTGTATCCGGCGGCGTCCAGCTTGCCCTTGATGTAGTCGAGCGACGCCTTGTAGCCGGGGCGGCCATGGGCGCGGTTGCCGCCGTTGGCGGTGGCGATGGACTGCAGCTGGGTCAGATGGGCCTTCACATTGGCCACGGAGATGTCCGGTGCCGCGAGGGTGGTACGGGCGTCCGCCGTGTGCCGGGCCGATGCGGCGGCGGAGGTGGCGGGGGCGGCCGAGACCAGGGCGGCGACCGCCGTACCGGCGGCGGCCATGGCGGCCGTACGCCGTATCAGGGATCTTCGGGGACGGGCTTGCGCGCATGAGGACATGGGGGGCTCCGGTTCCGAACGAGGACAGGACGGAATGACGTGACGCTGTGTGGTGCACGTGCCCGTGGGGCGGTGGAGCGGTGAACGTGCTGATGCTCCGGGCGTGGCTGACTCCGCGTCAAGGGCGGAAACCGGACATCACCCGCCGGATATCGGTCCCGGCCGGACATCGGGCACGGCGGCGTCCGATGCGGAGACCTCCGGAACGACCACGTCCGGTACGACGGCCTCGGGCCCAACGGCCTCCGGTACGACATCCGCGTTCGGTACGACATCGGCCTCCACTGTCGCCGACAGCACCCCCGCCCGCGCGGCGGCGTCGGCCAGCGCCCGCCGCGCCCGCCGGGCGGTGCGCAGCGCGTCCCAGGTCAGCAACGCGAGCGCGAGCCAGACGAGGGCGAAGCCCGCCCACCGTTCGGGTGGCATCGACTCGTGGAAGACGACGAGCCCGAGGACGAACTGGAAGGTCGGCGCCACGTACTGGAGCATCCCGATCGTCGACAGCGGCAGCCGCACCGCCGAGGCCCCGAAGCAGATCAGCGGCAGTGCCGTGACGAAGCCGCAGCTCGCCAGCAGAGCCGCGTGCCCGGCGCCCTCGCTCGCGAACGTGGCTCCGCCGTGTGTCCCGAGCCAGATCAGGAAGCCGAGCGCGGGCAGGAACTGCACGGCGGTCTCGGCGGCCAGCGACTCCAGCCCGTCGAGACCGACCCGCTTCTTGGCCAGCCCGTACGTCGCGAAGCTGAAGGCGAGGGTGAGCGCGATCCACGGCAGCTTGCCGTAGCCCACCGTCAGCACGGCCACGGCCACCACTCCGACGCCGACCGCCGCCCACTGCGCGGGCCGCAGCCGCTCACGCAGCAGCAGCACTCCGAAGGCGATGCTGACCAGCGGGTTGATGAAGTATCCGAGCGCGGTCTCGACCACATGCCCGCTGTTGACGCCCCAGATGTACAGACCCCAGTTGACCGAGATCACGGTCGCGGCGAGCGCGATCATGCCCAGCCGCCGCGGTTGCCGCAGCAGCGGCCGTATCCAGCTCCAGCGGCGCAGCACCAGCAGCACCAGACCGACGGCCGCCAGCGACCACACCATCCGGTGGGCCAGGATCTCCACCGCCGCGGCGGGCTCGAGCAGCGGCCAGAAAAGCGGCACCAGACCCCAGATGCCGTACGCCGCGAAGCCGTAGAGGAGACCGGCGCGATCGACGCGGTCCTGCTGGTCCTGCGGCGTCACGGCACCCTCCCCGACGGCATGACGAGCCCCCGGCGGGCCCGTTCCGAGGGTCCGAAGGTAGCGCTGGTGAGGCCCGCCTGTCATTCCCGTATCGGAATACGGTGATGACAGGCGGGCCCTGGTGCGTACGGGGCGGGTCAGCCCTTCAGCGCGGCCGCCACCGAGTCCGCGATGGGCGTGGTCGGACGGCCGATGAGCCGGGACAGGTCACCCGGGGTGGCGTCCAGCCGGCCGCGTTCGATGGCCGCCTCGACATCGGAGAGGGTCACGGCGAGCGGCTCGGGGACGCCCGCGCCGGTGAGGATGGACTGGTACTCGGCGGGGGAGACGGCGCCGTAGACGATCTCCTTGCCGGACTGCCGGGCGATCACCTCGGCATACTCGGCGAAGCCCCAGGCGGTGTCGCCGGACAGCTCGTACGCCTTGCCCTCGTGGCCCTCACCGGTCAGGACCGCGACGGCCGCCGCCGCGTAGTCGGCGCGCGCGGCGGAGGCGACCCGGCCCTCGCCCGCGGCGCCCACGACGGCGCCGTGCTCCAGGACGGTGGAGAGGTTCTCGGTGTAGTTCTCGTTGTACCAGCCGTTGCGCAGCAGCACGTACGGCAGACCGGAGTCGGTGATCGCCTGCTCGGTGACCTTGTGCTCGTCGGCCAGGGAGAAGTCGGCGGCGGGGCCGCCCAGGATGCTGGTGTAGGCGAGCAGCGCGACACCGGCCTCCTTGGCGGCGTCGATCACGGCCTGGTGCTGCGGCACCCGCTGCCCGACCTCGCTGCCGGAGATCAGCAGCACCTTGTCGCCGGCGGCGAAGGCGCCGGTGAGCGTCTCGGGCCGGTTGTAGTCGGCCACATGCAGCCGCACCCCGCGGTCGGCGAGGTCGGCGGCCTTCGCGGTGTCGCGCACGACCGCGGTGATCTGGTCGGCGGGAACCTTCTCCAGCAGCCCCTCGACGACGAGGCGGCCGAGGTGGCCGGTGGCTCCGGTGACGACGATGCTCATATGTGTGACTCTCCTGGTTCGGGATCGGCACACCCACCATAAGGGAAGCGCTAACCAAAAGAAAGGTACTTCCGGTTAAGTAAGTGTGTTCATTCGGGGCCGGGCCGCTCCCCGGGCTCCCTCTCCCAGGGCTCCCGCTCTCGCGGCTCCCGCTCCCGGGCCGCGAGGCTGACGGCGAACGGCAGGATCGTCACCGCGACGCCCGGCAGCCGATCCAGCGCCTTGGCCAGCGACTCCGCCGTGCCGCGGTGCAGCAGCTTGCCCAGCGGGGAGGCATAGGTGCGGCGCGGCACCAGCAGGGTCAGCGCGGTCTGCCCGTCCTCGGTGGTACGGGCCGCAAGCTCCATCACGGCGTGGCGCAGCCGCCGGTCCGGGCACTCCACGACCTCCAGCGCCGCGGTCACCCCCGCCGTGGCCTCCCACCGCGCCATCAGCCGCCGGGCATGGGCCTCGTCCACCATGAAGTGCACCGCGCGGACCTCGTCGGGCCGAAGCTCATGCGCGTACCGCAGCGCCTTGACCGTCGCGAGGTCGATGCTGTCCGCCAGGACGAAGACCACATGGCGCCGCCAGCGCGGGACGTCGTCCCCGGGGCGCGGCACCGCCTCCAGAGCGGCCGCCTCCGCGCGGTACTCGCGGTTGATCCGGATCAGCGCCCAGACCCCGAGCGGGAAGACCACCACGACCAGCCAGGCGCCCTCGGTGAACTTGGTGATCCCGAAGATCAGCACCACGGCGGCGGAGACCACCGCGGTGATGAGGTTCACCGCCACCTTCCACGTCCGCCCCGGCTCCCGGCGCCGCAGGTGATAGGCCGTCATCCCGGCCCCGGCCATGGTGAAGGCGGTGAACACCCCGATCGCGTACAGCGCCACCAGCCGGTCCACATTGGCCGCGGTGACCACCAGCAGCGCCAGCGCCACCACGGCCAGCGACACGATCCCGTTGGAGAAGGCCAGCCGGTGGCCGCGCCGGGTCAGCTGCCGGGGCAGAAAGCGGTCCTCGGCCACGAAGCTGGCCAGGAACGGGAAGCCGGTGAAGGGCGTGTTGGCGCCCGTGTAGAGGATGAGCGCGGTCGCCAGCTGGACGAACGCCAGCCCCAGGGCGCCCAGCACCCCGCCGCCGAAGACCAGATGGGCCTCCTGCGCGAGGACGGTCGGGGTGCCGTCCCGGTACGGGATGGCGTGGGTGAAGTGGGCCAGGGCGGAGACCCCGAGGACCAGTGTCCCCAGGACGCAGCTCATCGTGACCAGCGTGCGGCGGGCGTTGCGGCCCTTGGGGTCGCGGAAGACCGAGACGCTGTTGGAGATCGCCTCCAGACCGGTCAGCGAGGAGCCGCCGTTGGCGAACGAGCGCAGCACGATGAAGAGCGAGGCGCCGTAGAGCCAGCCGCTGCCCGCGGTGCCGAGGTGCACGGCGCCCGCGGCGTGCACATCGGCGTGCGGCAGCGTCCCGGTGAGCCCGCGGATCACGCCGACCACCAGCATCAGGCCGACGGCGAGGATGAACAGGTAGGCGGGCACCATGAAGACCCGCCCGGCCTCCCGCAGTCCGCGCAGATTCCCGTAGGCGAGGATCAGGATCACCAGGGCGCTGAGGGGCAGTTGGAGATGGTCGATACCGGTCCAGGTGCCGCCGACGAGATGGGCGAACGAGATGATCGCGTTGGTGCCCGCCGAGACCTGGACCGCGACGGTGACGATGTAGTCCACCAGCAGCGCCACGGACGCGATCTGGGCGATGTCCGGGCCGAAGTTCTCCCGCGCCACCACATACGAGCCGCCCGCCCGGGTGTAGATCGTCACCACATCGCTGTAGCAGAGCGTGACCACCAGCAGCACCAGCAGGATCGCCCCGGTCACCGGGAGGATCATGGTGAACGCCGCGACCCCGATGACCGGCACCAGCACCCGCAGCATCTCCTCGCTGCCGTACGCCGTCGAGGAGATGCAGTCGGAGGCCAGCACGCCCAGCGCGGCCGGGTTGCTCAGCTTCTCGCGCCGGATCCGCTCGGTGACCAGGGGCGGGCCGAGCAGCAGCCGCTTGAGGCGGTAGCCGGGGCGGTCGGGCGGCTGGAGCGGGGCGGCGGTGTCGGCCATGGGCATAGGAGAGCGGGTGCCCGGCCGGGGCGCGGTCAGACGCTCCGGCCGGGCACCCGCCTGTGCCCATATGTACGAACGCGCCCGCTGGGCGCGCTTGACGGGGTCAGCCCACGACCGTCCAGGTGTCGCCGCCCGCGAGCAGCGCGCCGAGGTCGCCCTTGCCCTTGAGCTCCACGGCGTTGTCGAGCTGGTCGGACATCTGGGTGTCGTAGACCGGGCGCTCCACATCGCGCAGCACCCCGATGGGGGTGTGGTGGAGGGTGTCGGCGTCGGCGAGCCGGGTCAGCGCGAACGCCGTGGTGGGCGAGGCCGCGTGGGCGTCGTGCACCAGCACCTGGTGCTCGTTCTCGGCGGTGACGGTGACCACTTCGAGGTCGCCGGTGCGCTGGTTGCGGATGACGCCCCTGGACTGGTCGGTGCCGAAGCGGATCGGCTGCCCGTGCTCCAGCCGGATCACGGCCTCCTGGGCCTGGTCCTTGTCCTTCAGGGCCTCGAAGGCGCCGTCGTTGAAGATGTTGCAGTTCTGGTAGATCTCCACCAGCGCGGTGCCCGGGTGGGCCGCCGCCTGCCGCAGCACCTCGGTCAGGTGCTTGCGATCGGAGTCCACGGTGCGGGCCACGAAGCCCGCCTCGGCGCCGAGCGCGAGCGACAGCGGGTTGAACGGCGCGTCCAGGGAGCCCATCGGGGTCGACTTGGTGATCTTGCCGACCTCGGAGGTGGGGCTGTACTGCCCCTTGGTCAGGCCGTAGATGCGGTTGTTGAAGAGCAGGATCTTCAGATTCACATTGCGGCGCAGCGCGTGGATCAGGTGGTTGCCGCCGATCGACAGCGCGTCGCCGTCACCGGTGACGACCCACACCGACAGATCGCGGCGGGAGGCGGCCAGGCCGGTGGCGATGGCCGGGGCGCGGCCGTGGATGGAGTGCATCCCGTAGGTGTTCATGTAGTACGGGAAGCGCGAGGAGCAGCCGATGCCGGAGACGAAGACGATGTTCTCCTTCGCCAGGCCCAGTTCGGGCATGAAGCCCTGGACGGCGGCGAGGATCGCGTAGTCACCGCAGCCGGGGCACCAGCGGACCTCCTGGTCGGACTTGAAGTCCTTCATCGTCTGCTTGGTGTCGCTCTTGGGCACCAGGGAGAGCGCGTGCCGAGCCGATGCCGCGCCCTCGGCGATGGTGTCAGTCATCGATGGCCTCCTTGAGGGCGGTGGCGAGCTGTTCGGCCTTGAAGGGCAGTCCGCGGACCTGGGTGAAGGAGCGGGCGTCGACCAGATAGCGGGCGCGCAGCAGCGTCGCCAGCTGACCCAGGTTCATCTCCGGCACCACGACCTTCTCGTAACCCTCCAGCACCTTGCCGAGGTTGGCCGGGAAGGGGTTGAGATGGCGCAGATGGGCCTGGGCGATCCGGTCGCCCGCGGTGCGGACGCGGCGCACCGCCGCGGTGATCGGGCCGTATGTGGAACCCCATCCCAGGACCAGGGTGCGGGCGTCGCCGGTCGGGTCGTCCACCTCGATGTCCGGCACCGCGATGCCGTCCACCTTGGCCTGGCGGATGCGGACCATGTGGTCGTGGTTGGCCGGGTCGTAGGAGATGTTCCCCGTGCCGTCCTGCTTCTCGATGCCGCCGATCCGGTGCTCCAGACCGGGCGTTCCGGGCACGGCCCAGGGGCGGGCCAGGGTCTCCGGGTCGCGCTTGTACGGCCAGAAGACCTCGGTGCCGTCGGCGAGTACGTGGTTGGGGCCGGCCGCGAACTGGACGCGCAGATCGGGCAGCTCCTCGACGTCCGGCACCCGCCAGGGCTCCGAGCCGTTGGCCAGGTAGCCGTCCGACAGCAGGAACACCGGGGTGCGGTAGGCCAGGGCGATCCGGGCGGCGTCGAGCGCGGCGTCGAAGCAGTCGGCCGGGGTCTTCGGGGCCACGATCGGCACCGGGGCCTCGCCGTTGCGCCCGTACATGGCCTGGAGCAGGTCCGCCTGCTCGGTCTTGGTGGGCAACCCGGTGGAGGGGCCGCCGCGCTGGATGTCGATCACCAGCAGCGGCAGCTCCAGCGACACCGCGAGCCCGATGGTCTCCGACTTCAGCGCCACACCGGGGCCGGAGGTGGTGGTCACGGCGAGGGAGCCGCCGAAGGCCGCGCCCAGCGCGGCGCCGATCCCGGCGATCTCGTCCTCGGCCTGGAAGCTGCGCACGCCGAAGTTCTTGTGCTTGGACAGCTCATGCAGGATGTCCGAGGCCGGGGTGATCGGGTATGACCCCAGGAACAGCGGCAGATCCGCCTGGCGGGAGGCCGCGATCAGCCCGTACGACAGCGCCAGGTTTCCGGAGATGTTCCGGTAGGTGCCGGTGGGGAACGCGGTGGTGGCCGGGGCGACCTCGTAGGAGACGGCGAAGTCCTCGGTGGTCTCGCCGAAGTTCCAGCCCGCCCGGAAGGCGGCCACGTTCGCCTCGGCGATCTGCGGCTTCTTGGCGAACTTCTGGCGCAGGAACTTCTCGGTGTTCTCGGTCGGCCGGTGGTACATCCACGACAGCAGCCCGAGCGCGAACATGTTCTTGCTGCGCTCGGCCTCCTTGCGGGACAGCCCGAATTCCTTCAGCGCCTCGATGGTCAGCGTGGTGAGCGGCACCGGGTGGACGCGATAGCCGTCCAGCGAGCCGTCCTCCAGGGGGCTTTGGTCATAGCCGACCTTGGCCATGGGGCGCTTGGTGAACTCGTCGGTGTTGACGATGATTTCCGCCCCGCGTGGCACATCGGGGAGGTTGGCCTTCAGCGCGGCCGGGTTCATCGCCACCAGCACGTTCGGCGCGTCACCTGGTGTGAGGATGTCGTGATCGGCGAAGTGGAGCTGGAAGCTCGACACTCCGGGCAGGGTGCCGGCGGGGGCGCGGATCTCCGCCGGGAAGTTCGGCAGGGTCGACAGGTCGTTTCCGAACGACGCCGTCTCCGAGGTGAACCGGTCACCCGTGAGCTGCATACCGTCACCGGAATCCCCCGCGAACCGGATGATCACCCGGTCCAGACGGCGGACCTCCTTGCCACCGTCTGCTGATCGCTGCCCCCCGGCGGGCGTCTGCCCGCCCTGCTGATCGGCTGGTTCGGCCTGCTCGGCCGGGCTACTGACCTGGCTGGTCACTGCTTCGGACCTCCCTTGAGGCGGCGCTCCTGGACAGTCGGTGCCGACCGGTTGTTGTCCCATGACCATCGTACGTCGGTAAGGGTGGCCTTCCTTGGCCGGATCACATGGTGGACGCCGAAAGAAAAACCATATATGCCCTGGTTTGGCACGACGCGTCCCTCCCCCCGTGCTGTCATTTCCGCTGATCCCCCGTTCAGCCTTTGGTCCCGCTTTGGTGTGCGGGAGTCTGCTTTCAGGAATTGAGAGTCTCAGGAATTGAGATAGGTGAGGACGGCGAGCACTCGACGGTGATCCCCGTCACTCGGCGACAGACCGAGCTTCAGGAAGATGTTGCTCACATGCTTCTCGACCGCGCCGTCGCTCACCACGAGCTGCCGGGCGATGGCCGAATTGGTACGGCCCTCGGCCATCAGCCCCAGGACCTCCCGCTCCCTCGGGGTGAGCCCGGCCAGCACATCCTGCTTGCGGCTGCGGCCCAGCAGCTGGGCGACCACCTCCGGGTCGAGCGCCGTGCCGCCCTGGGCGACCCGCACCACCGCGTCCACGAACTCGCGCACCTCGGCCACCCGGTCCTTGAGCAGATAGCCCACGCCCCGGCTGTTCCCGGCCAGCAGCTCGGTGGCGTACTGCTCCTCCACGTACTGCGACAGGACCAGCACCGCGAGACCCGGGTGGTCGCGGCGCAGCCGGACGGCCGCCCGGACCCCCTCGTCGGTGTGCGTGGGCGGCATCCGGACGTCGGCCACCACCACATCCGGTGGCACGCCCTCGTCCGCCAGCTCCCGCACCGACTTGATCAGCGCTTCCGCGTCCCCGACGCCCGCGACCACGTCATGGCCCCGGTCGGTCAGCAGCCGGGTCAGCCCCTCCCGCAGCAGCACCGAATCCTCGGCGATGACCACCCGTACTCTGTCCGCCACGATGCTCGGCCCCCGTTTCACTCGGTTCGTCGGGACCAGCATCCCAGGGTTGGGCCGCTCGCGTCGCACAGAACCGGCCGCGTACGGGCCGCGTACGAGTGGAGGGGTGTGCGCCGTCAGTGCCAGGGCCGGGCGCCGTCAGCGCCAGGGCGCTGCGCCGTCAGTACCAGGGTCGTGCGGCGTCAGCGCCAGGGGAGCTCGGCGGTCACCGTGGTCGGGCCGCCCGCCGGGGAGTGGACGACGAGGACCCCGTCCACCGCGTCGATCCGCTCGGCCAGCCCGGCGAGACCCGAACCGGTGGAGGTGTCGGCCCCGCCCCGCCCGTCGTCCGTGATCTGGAGCATCACCCGGTCCTCGGTGCGCCAGACGTCGACCTCGGCGGTGCGGGCGCCGCTGTGCTTGCTGATGTTCTGGAGCAGCTCGGAGACGGTGAAGTAGGCGATGCCCTCGATCGCGGGCGCGGGCCGCTGCGGAAGGTCCACGGTCGCCTTCACCGGGACGGTGCAGCGGGCGGCGAGGGCGGAGAGGGCGGGGCCGAGGCCGCGGTCGGTGAGGATGGCGGGGTGGATGCCGCGGGCGAGGTCGCGCAGCTCCTGGAGGGCGAGCTTCACCTCGCCGTGGGCCTCGTCCACCATTTTCGCGGCGGCTTCCGGGTCCTCCTCCAGCTTCTCCTTGGCCAGGCCCAGATCCATGGCGAGGGCGACCAGGCGGGCCTGGGCGCCGTCGTGGAGGTCGCGCTCGATCCGGCGCAGGTCGGCGGCGGCGGTGTCCACCACGGTGCCCCGGTCCGACTCCAGCTCCCAGACCCGGCTCGCCAGCCGGGACGGGCCGAGCAGCCCGGTCACCATGATCCGGTCGACCGAGGTCAGCGCCCGCATGATCCACGGGGTCAGCAGCAGGACCAGCACTCCGGCGGCGCAGGTCACGGCGATCTCGAACGGGGTGTCCAGATAGAAGTTGTGCCCGCGGTCGTCCCCGAAGACCTTTAGCCCCGGCTCGTCCAGGTACCGGGGGAAGACCCAGCGCCACAGCGGATAGGTCGCGAAGCCCCAGCCGTAGAAGGTGAACGCCATCGCGAAGCCGAAGGAGAGCACCGCCCACGGCAGATGGATCAGCGCGTAGATCACATGCCGCCAGGAGGTGCCGCTCCTGAGCAGCGCGCCCACCCAGGCGACCGGTCCGCGCCTGCCCCCGCGGCCGCCCCTCCGGCCGAGGACCGGCTCGGGCTCGGCCACCTCAAGCCCCAGAAGCGCACGGGCGCGGGCCCGCTCGACGACGCCGAGCGCCCGGCAGCCCGCGAGGGCGGCGCCGAGCACCGGGACGCCGAGGAAGGTGATCAGCAGCCCGGCGCCGAGCGCGATCATCGTGACCGTGTAGACGAAGGTGAGGATGGCCATCGGCAGGCTGATCAGGACGTAGAGGAACTCACGCCACACGCGGCCCTGGAACGGCGCCTTCAGTACTGCGGGCACCAGATGGCCACGGGGCTCGGTCCCCGGCTCGTAGGGGCGGTATGCGGTGGCCATCGTCTCGTCCGTCCTCCGGGGGCCTGATCGGTCGCTCGTCTGCGTATCCCCAAGAGTCCCGGAGCGGGGTCGGCCCGGCCATCGGGCGGGTCGGCCTCTTCACCGGGGGGTTAGCCCTACCTCGAGGGGTGCGGTCAGGACCTCATGGGGTGAGGTCAGGACCTCATGGGGTGCGGTCAGGGGCAGGGCCGGTGCCAGGCCAGGGGGTCAGACCTTTCGCCGGGAACGTGCCACCGCCGCGCCCGCCGCCGACCCGGTCCGGTGGCGCCAGGGCAGCTCGGCGGTCACGGTGGTCGGCCCGCCGGACGGCGAGTCCACCACGAACAGCCCGTCCACCGAGCCCAGCCGCTCCGCAAGGCCCGCGAGCCCCGTGCCCCCGTCGGTGGACGCCCCGCCGCGCCCGTCGTCCCGCACCTGGATCAGCAGCCGGTCCTCGGTGCGCCACAGCTCGACCTCGGCGGTGCGGGCGCCGCTGTGCTTGCTGATGTTCTGGAGCAGCTCGGAGACGGTGAAGTAGGCGATGCCCTCGATCGCCGGTGCCGGGCGTTCGGGCAGCTCGACCGCCACCTTCACGGGCACGGTGCAGCGGGCCGAGAGCGCGGAGAGGGCGGGGCCGAGGCCGCGGTCGGTGAGGATGGCGGGGTGGATGCCGCGGGCGAGGTCGCGCAGCTCCTGGAGGGCGAGCTTCACCTCGCCGTGGGCCTCGTCGACCATCTTGGCGGCGGCCTCCGGGTCCTCCTCCAGCTTCTCCTTCGCCAGGCCGAGCCCCATGGCGAGGGCGACCAGGCGGGCCTGGGCGCCGTCGTGGAGGTCTCGTTCGATCCGGCGCAGGTCGGCGGCGGCGGTGTCCACCACCGTGCCCCGGTCCGACTCCAGCTCGGCGATCCGCCGCTCCAACTCGTCGGAGGGGAACAGCAGCCCGCGCACCATCGCCCGGTCCACATGCGTCAGCCCCCGGGCGATCCACGGCAGCACCGGCCAGGCCGCGAACAGCGAGGTCAAGGTGATCGCGAAGGTGACCACCGACCACGGCAGCCGGATCAGGGCGTAGAGGGTGGCCCGCCAGCCGACCGGGTCCCGCAGACTCGTCCACAGCCTGCCGAGGAAGCTGCTGTCCGGCTGGTACGGCAGGGGGCTGGGCTCGTCGATCCGCACCGAGAGCAGCGCCCTGGCGCGGTTCCGCTCGAACCGGCCGAGGAGCCGGCTGAACCGCAGCCCCAGGGCCAGCAGGGGCAGGCCCACCACCGTGACGGCCAGTCCCAGGCCCACGGCCAGCCAGACCAGGGTGAAGACGAAGCACACGATGCCCACCAGCAGATTGGCCAGGAGATGCGCGATCTCCTTCCAGGTCTGCGTGGGAAAGGCGAACGCGGGCGGGCGCGGCAGCCGCTCGTCGGCGCGGCCACGGCCGCCGCCGTAGCCGCCGCCGTCGGGGCCGCCGTCGGGGCCGTCGACGGGCCCGTCGACGGGGGAACTGGAGGTCATGACAGCAAGACTGCCCGGCCCCGCGGGGGCTCCGCCATGGGGCTACCCCCACCGCATGGCGGACGGGCCGCCCGGCCGGGTGGCGGCAGGGCCTAGACTTCCCGTCCGTACGGATCGTCGAACATGCGAGGTCGACGAGGAGCGGACAAGGACCACGAGACCAGGGAGCGAGGGGCGGACGTGCCGGAGGCGACGACCGTACGCACCACCAGCGTCACCAGCGTCCAGCTCGCGGCCGACTACTTCCACGGCTATACGGTGGTCGGACTGCTGGCGGCGATCGGCGTGATCTTCGTCGCCGTGGCCTTCGGGGCCGGGCGGCTGCTGCGGCCTGTCGTGCCCACGCCGGAGAAGCTGCTGACCTACGAGTGCGGAGTGGACCCCGTGGGCGAGGGCTGGGCCCACACCCAGGTCCGCTACTACGTCTACGCTTTTCTGTATGTGATTTTCGCCGTGGACTCGATCTTCTTGTTCCCGTGGGCGACGGTCTTCGCGGCGCCCGGCTTCGGGGCCGCCACGCTGGTGGAGATGTTCATCTTCCTCGGGTTCCTCGCCGTAGGTCTGCTGTACGCATGGAAGAAGGGCGTCCTGGAGTGGACGTGACACCGAACCCGACGCCAACGCCAACGCCGACGCCGGTCTCCGGGCCGCCGGTCCCCGCGCCCGCGCCGGTGGACCTGCCGGAGCCGCGCCGTCTCGGCCCGCTGGCCCGGCTGGCCCCCGAGCCGATGAAGGTGGTCCTGAACTGGGGCCGCCGCTACAGCCTGTGGGTCTTCAACTTCGGGCTCGCCTGCTGCGCGATCGAGTTCATCGCGGCGTCGATGGCCCGCCACGACTTCATCCGGCTCGGCGTGATCCCCTTCGCACCGGGGCCGCGCCAGGCCGACCTGATGGTCGTCTCCGGCACCGTCACGGACAAGATGGCGCCCGCGGTGAAGCGGCTGTACGAGCAGATGCCGGAGCCGAAGTACGTGATCTCCTTCGGGGCGTGCTCGAACTGCGGCGGCCCCTACTGGGACTCGTACGCCGTGACCAAGGGCGTCGACCAGATCATCCCCGTCGACGTCTACGTCCCCGGCTGCCCGCCCCGGCCCGAGGCGCTGCTGCAGGGCATCCTCAAGCTTCAGGAGAAGATCGCGCGCGAGTCGCTGGGCGAGCGCTACGGGAATTCCGGGCCCGGCGCCGCGTCCACGGCCGCGGGCCGCCCGTCGGCGGCCGCGCTGCGCAGCGGACTGGTCACGCCTCCGGGGCGGGAAGACACGCGATGACCGAGCGGCATGAGGCCAACGAGCCGAACGGGACGGCGAACGAGCCGAACGAGACGGCGGGGCCGAGCGGCGCGGCGGAGCCGAGGGCGGCCGTGAGGCCGACTGGGGACGAGCCGCCCGAGACGGAGCCGACTAGGGCCGTGGAGCCGAGCGGG